>NZ_JBHWEL010000001.1:299477-348255 GCF_042734135.1 Streptomyces sp. NPDC059668
GGGTACCGACGACCCGGTGCACCACGCCGACCGCGGCGGCGGGCCTCCCGGCTCAGCCGGCCTGGGCGGGCGTCTGCTTGATGCCGTCGACCATCGTGCGGGTGGTGATGGCCCGGGTGTACAGGACGGTGCCCGTCTTGAACCGGGCGCTGTCGGCGTCGCCGGGAACGGTCTTGACCTGGACGGTGCGCTCGCCGAGGAAGGCGAGGGTCTTCCTGTCGAAGATCCACTCGGTGCGCTCTCCGCTGGTCTCGTCGAGACGGGCCACGGCGACGCCGTGCCGGCCCGCGGCGTCGACCGCGTCGTCGACCGTGACCACCCCCGGGATCCTGGCCGCGGCCTTGTAGAGGGCGGCGTTGAGGGCGGGGGGAGGGAAGCTCTCGCCGAGCAGGTCGCCGATGGTGGTGAAGGCCTCCTGGGCGGGGCTGTTGCCGTGCCCCCGGGTCTCCGCGTAGATCTTCTCGAGGAGGGCGTCGGGGTCGGTGGTGAGCGTGGCGAGGTAGTCGTACGACGGCGCGTTGAGGTACGGCTTGACGTCCGACGCGAGGGTGATGCCCCCGGCGTCGGTGTTGCCCGGCTCGATCAGCCAGCCGTCCCTGCCGTCGAGGGACTTCCAGGTCTGCCGGTCGTGCAGTTTCTCGCTGACGACGGTGCTCCCGTTGTCGTCCTCGCGGACGTACGTGGTGGCCGTCGTCGACTTGATGTAGACGTACTGCCCCTCGGTCGCCCTCGGCGTGGAGACGTCGTCGGCGGCCAGCGAGATGCGGTCCAGCAACCGGGTGGCACCGTCCGTGTGGGCGGCGCCGATCGCGGTGGTCAGGAGGGGGCCGGTGGCCGGGCCGGAGCCACGGCCGGGTGCGGAGGCGAGGTGGACACCGGTCACGACGGCCCCGGCGAGGGCGAAGCCCGCCACGGGCACGACGATCGCGCGGCGGAGGAGGGGACGGGACCGCCTGGTGACGGCGGCGGGGGTGGCGGAGGACGGGCGGAGGTCCTCGTGGATCTGGGTCATCAAGCGCTCCCGGTGCAACTGGTGGCGGCCCGCCGGCAGGTCCCGCTCCGTGGCCTGGAGCAGCTCGTCGATGTCGTTGGTCATCGGATTCCTTCCTTCGCGGACCGGACCGCGATCGCGCGGTCGCCGTTTACCTGTCTCGGGCGGTCGGTGAGTTCCCGTCCGGGCGAGGCCAGTTCCGCGTCCGTCAGGCCGCGCAGCTTCGTACGGGCCCGGGACAGCCGGGAGCGGACCGTGCCGACCGGTATCCCGAGGGCCTGGGCGGCGTCGGCGTACTCCATGCCCTCCCACAGGCACAGCACCAGCACCTCCCGTTCGGGTCTGCGGAGCGAGCTCAGCGCGGTGATGGCGGCGGCGATCCGGCGTCGGTCGTCCACCCGGCCGGCGACGTCCTCGGCGTGGTCGGGCACGTCGGCCGACTCGCGGAGCGCGGCAGCGGCCGCCGCCCGGTAGCGGCGGTTGCTCCGGCAGTGGTTGCGCGCGATGTTGGTGGCGATGCCCAGCAGCCACGGGCGCAGCGATCCCCCCTCGGGGTCGACCTTGTCGCGCAGCCGCCAGGCCTCCATGAACGTCGCCGACATGACGTCCTCCGCGACCGACCAGTCGGCGGTCAGGCGGAAGGCGTGGTTGTAGACGGTGCGGGCGTAGCTGTCGAAGAGGCCGCCGAAGGCCTCCGGATCCCCGGCCCGTATCCGGGTCCGCATATCTGTGGTCACCTCTGTTCGCTGTCCGCCACCCGAGCCGGGTTCCGGTGACACCCGTCACAGGCAGGGGTCGCACCGGCTGCCCGCGGCCCACTTCCCGGGCGGACCTCTGCCAGTCCGGGGGAAGGCGGGTGCTCGCAGGGATGACGCGGCAGGCCGCCCCGGCATTCCCACACTAGGGAATTCCTCGTGACGGGTGCCGCAGGCTTTCTCTGCCGACGTACGGATCACCAGCAGAAGGAGACGGACATGCGCGCTCGCATCGCCGCCGTGGCCACGGCCGCGACGCTCGGGGCCCTCGGCCTCGTCCTCACCACGGGGGCCGCCGCCGACGCGGCCACGCGGCCCGCGGTCACCAAGGCCGAGTGCGTGGCGACGGGGGGCATCGTCTTCGACATCCCCATGAAGACGACCTTCTGTCTCTACGACAACCACGACGGGACGGCCGACTTCGCCCCCATCGTCCCGGGCTGAGGCACCGGGCGATCGACGGTCCGTGACCCGGAGCGGGAACGCCCGGTGTGCCGGCGCGCACCGGGCTGCGACCGGGCGGAACCACTCCTTGGACGGGGCGGTCGCCTCTTCGCGCCGGGCACGGACCGGCACGAGCCGACCCGGGCGGACCGCCCGGGTCCTGAGCCCCGGCGTGGCCCGGTACACCCGAGGTCTGAGCACGGCTGCTCCGGCCTGGGGTACGGCTACGGGCACCGGGGCCTCGACGGGGTGCCCTCCCGCGGGACTCGGTCGGACGGGGCGCGGCTCGACGGCACGTCGGTCGAGGCCGTCCCACCGTCACCCGGGGCGAGTTCGCCGCGTCGCCGGGCCAGTGGTGGCCGCAGGGCGAGCGTGACGGTGTCCGGGCGGGGACACGGATCGGGTGAGCATCCGGGGCGGTGGCTCGGCACCACTGATCACCGGCTGCCGGCCGCCCAGGAGCCGGACGTGTGCCGGGTGGTGCCGGGCGGGAACGTCGGCTGGACCGGGGCCGGGCAGTGATCGCCGGGGTCGCCTGGACCGGAGGGGGTCAGTCGGTCAGCGCGGAGGCGAGTTCCCTCGTCGCCTGGACGACTTCCTTGTCCGGCTCCGCGAGCAGGCGTTGGATGGTCCCGCGATGGGCCCGTACGGCCCGGCGGGCCTCGCGTTCCCAACCCACGTAGTTCTCGCGGCGGTTGAGCAGCTTGGGGTAGGCCATGGCCGTGCTCTCCCACTGCCGGGCGTCGGCGATGTTCTTCAGCAGCCGGAGGATCTGCACACGGCAGGCGACCTGGGGGAGCTGCGCGAGTTCCCACAGGAAGGGGACCGTGGCGGCGGTCGCCTGGTCCACGACGAAGCCGTACTGGCAGATGCGCTGCCTCAGCCGCGTGAGCGCGGCGACGGCGGTGGGCTCGTCGTCCGACGTGATCGCGGTGAGCAGGGAGGGGATGGCCGTAGCCGCTCCGGTGGAGTCCTGGAGCTCGCGCCAGGGGACGCGTTCGAGGTCTTTCAGAGTTGTCTCCATGTCCGCTCCCGCGCGAGGAGTTCCGTGATGAGGAGTGACGGGACGCTCCGCCGCGGCGTGCGTCATGCCGGGCCCTGCCAGGCCGGCGATGTGGGCCGGGGAGGGGCGGACAGCATCGCCCAGACGGTCTTGCCTGCGGGCGAGCGGGTCCAGCCCCAGTGCTCGGACAGCGCCTCGACGATGCGCAGTCCGCGACCGTGGACCTCCAGTGCGCCGTCCGTGCGGGGACACAGCGGCGGGCTCTCGCTCTGATCGGTGACGGCGCACACGAGGTGGGCGCGGCGAAGGGTCAGCTTGAGCCACACTCCCGTCTGCCCGGCGGGGGTCTGGTCGGCCGCGTGCAGAACCGCGTTGGTGGCCAGTTCGGTGACGACGAGGACGGCGTCGTCACTGCGGTCGCCGAGCGCCCAGCTGCCGAGGGTGCGGCGGGTGAACTCCCGCGCCTGGGCGAACCCCTGGGGCGATTCGGTGATGCGCAGGCTCGCGGATCTGGGGACGATGCCCGAGGGTCCGCTCCTCCCGGCCTGCTCCTGTCCCGGGGCGCGGGCGGGCGCTCTGTCCGCGAGGGAACCGGCCGGAGGCGTCCGGCCCGCCCACGGCGCGGCCGTTCCGCCTGCGGGACTTGGTGCTTGGCGTGCGGATAACGACACGACATCTCCCTGATGCGACGTCAGGTCCGGTGCGTCAACGGTGCGGTTGACGCCCGAGCTATTATCCATCCTGTCGACGCCCGCCGTGCAATTTCACGGGAAATTGCACAGGGTGTGGCTGGAACAGGACCGCGCGGGTTCGGTCCGACCCAGAGGGCGGCCGGCGTGCACACCGTGGTGGAACGTGAGCAAGGAGAGTCCGGTGTCATCAGTGCGAAACGGAACGCGGGCCAGTTCGCTGGGTGTCCGCTGGGTGAAGAGCCGGTACAGCAACGCCGAGGGCAACTGCGTCGAGGTGGCGCCCCTGGACGAGGGAGGGGTGGCGCTGCGCAACTCCCGTGATCCCGACGGGCCGGCCCTCATCTACACCGCCGACGAACTGGCCGCCTTCCTGGCCGGGGCCAAGGACGGGGAGTTCGATCACCTGGTGTGAAGCGGAGCCAAATGGTTCCACTTCTGCCGGAGTATGCGCGAGAGGGCCGAGGGATGCGAGGATGGGTTCTTCTCGTCTGCCGGTCCACAGGGAGTAAGGATGTCCGCCGAGTCACCTCGTATCTCCCGCCTCGAACCGTATCTGAAGCGGACCGAGCCGGCGCCGACCCTGCTGAAGATGCTGGTCGGCGTCCAACTCGCGGGTATCCGCGAGGACATCGGCCTCTCGCAGGACCAGGCCGCTCGCGCCATCGGGTTCAGCCCGGCGAAGCTGTCGCGGATCGAGGCGGGCAAGGGCCGTCGGCCCCCGACGGAAGGCGACGTCCGCGCGCTGTTGGACCTCTATGAGACCGACGGCCACGAGGCGTCCGTCCTGCTCCAGTTGTTGCAGCGGGCCGGTGAGCCGGGATGGTGGCAGCGCTACGACAAGCGGTTGATGCCCGAGTGGTTCGACCGCCTGGTCGGATTGCAGGAGGCCGCCGCGGCCATCCGTACCTTCGAGATCCAGTACGTCCCCGGGCTGCTCCAGACTCCGGCCTACACCAGGGCGGTCGTGGAGCGGGGCCTGCCCTCCGCACCGGCCGGCGAGGTGCAGCGGCGCGTGGAGCTGCGCACGCGCCGACGCGAACTGCTGCGTCGTGAGGACGCCCCACAGGTGTGGGCGGTCATCGACGAGTCGGTCCTGTGGCGCGTGCTGGGCAGCCGTGACGTGATGCGCGAGCAACTGCACTACCTCGTGGAGATGGCTCAGCGCCCCCATGTGACCCTGCAGATCGTTCCCCTGGACGTGACGAACGCGTCCGCGCCCGCCATCCCCATCACCTATCTGCGCTTCGGCGGTCTCGACCTGCCTGACATCGTCTACCTGGAGCACATCAGGAGCGCGAACTTCCTGGAGGACCGGGACGAGACCGAGGAGTACCGGCTGGCGCTCGACCGGCTGGGCGACGAGGCCCTCACCCCGCGGGAATCTCTGACGCTGCTCCAGAAGACGGCCGACGAGCGGTATTCCGCCTCGTGAACGCGGGTCGGCTCCACCGGCCGCGACCGGTGGAGCCGAAGGAAGTGCGGAACTCTCCTACCTGAGCCGGCCGACGCCGCCGAACTCGACCCACTCCTGCGTCAGTTGACGGGGCGCCACCTCACTGTCGGGCCGCCAGGTGGACACCTCCACCAGACCCGGCTCCAGGACCTCGAGGTCCTCGAACCACTCGGCCACGTCCTTCTCCTCGCGAACCCGGCCCCAATGCCCCTGGGTCGCCTGGTCCATGAAGTCGGTGACGAACTCCCGGACCTTCGCGTCCTCGCTGACCAGCTGACACATCACCATGCAGCTGCCGGGCACCAGCCGTTCGGCCACCCGGTGGGCCACGGCGAGGGGGCCGTCGGTCTCGCTGTCCGGGATGCAGTGGAAGACCGAGTTGAACAGCACGGCCACCGGCTGCGAGAAGTCGATCAGGCGCTGGGTGTCCGGGTGGGAGAAGATCTTCTCCGTGTCCCGAAGGTCCGCGTGGATGACCGTGGTGCGGTCGTTCTGGTCCAGCAGCGCCCGGCCGTGCACCAGGACCATCGGGTCGTTGTCGACGTACACGACACGCGTCTCGGGATCGATGCGCTGGGCGACCTGGTGGACGTTGTTCTGGGTGGGCAGGCCTGACCCGTGGTCGAGGAACTGCCGGATGCCGTAGTCGGCCGCCAGCGTCCCGACGACCCGCTGCAGGAACCGCCGGTTGTTCAGCGCCAGGGCGCGGGTGCTCGGCACGACCTTGTCCAGCTCGGCGCAGGCCGTCCGGTCCGCAGCGTAGTTGTCCTTGCCGCCCAGATAGTGGTCGTACATGCGAGCGGCGGTGGGTACCGTGGCGTCGATCTTCGTGGACAGCTGCTTTCCAGCCTGCATCGTTCCCCCAGCTCCAAGCTGCTTCAAGTGGCTTGGCTTGACAGACAATACATCCTAGGCAAAGGGCATTTGGGGAGCCAGCCCGTTGACGGAGGATCTCGGAACGGACTTGGCGGGAGTGCGTGCCGCGGACGACGCGGCGGCCCGACTCCGCGGGCTTCGGGACCGCCGGGACGCCTCGCGCCGGGCGACCTGTGGCGAGGACCTGTCCGCCCACGGCTCCGGGGACCGCACCCGCGTCGACCACGTAACGACCGCCCTCTGACCAGCGGGATGTGCACCGGCATGGCGCCGGGGCACGCACACGTCCGGCGCCACGGGAACCCGGGACCGTCCGACGTGCCGGGGCGGCCGCCGCCCGACACCCGTGTGACGCTCCGGGCCTCCGCGTGTCGGACGCCGGCACCAGCGCGCCGTGCGGGGAAGGTGAGGCCATGCGCGTCGACTTCGATCCAGAGGCCATGGACTGCACGTCCTTCTACGGGCTCATGACCTCCGTCGTGGTACCCCGTCCGATCGCCTGGATCTCCACCGTGACACCGGACGGGGCCACGGAGAACCTCGCACCCCACTCCTTCTTCACCATCGCGAGCACCGATCCGGCGATCGTGCAGTTCACCTCGATCGGCCGCAAGGACTCGCTCCGCAACGTCGAGGACACCGGGGAGTTCGTCGTCAACTTCGCCTCCGAGTCCCTGCTCCACCAGGTCAACGCCACCGCCACGGACTTCCCGCGGAGCGTGAGCGAGTTCGGCTACGCGGGCATCGAACGGGAACCCAGCCTGCGTGTGCGACCGGCCAGGGTGGCCGCCTCGCCGGTCGTCCTGGAATGCCGGTCGCACACGACCCTGCGTCTGGGGAACTCCACGGTCGTCTTCGGGCGGGTGCTCCACATGGCGGTCCACGAGGAGTTCATGGCCGGCCGGCGGCCGAGCTCCGCACGGCTGCGCCCGCTGACCAAGCTGGGCGGCGACGAGTGGGGGACGCTCGGTGAGGTCCTCCACCTCTCGCGCATCCCCTACGAAGAACTGCGCGCGACGGACTGAGGGCTCCGCGGCCGTCCCCGCGACGGGCGTGGGGGTCGTGTCGTACGGGGAGGGAGCCGGCCCCGGTCACACCTCGCGGGGGCCCGTCCCGCGTCCTGCGCCCTTGACGGGGTGCAGGTTGACGGTGAGGTCCTCGTTCGTGGGAGGCGGCGGAAGCGGCCGGGCGCCGTCCGGGCGCAGGCCGTCGAGGAAGATGCGCACGTGCCGGGCGGCGAGCGCGGTGGCCTGCTCGGCTGGGAGGTAGGGGAGCGGCCGGCAGGCGAGCGCTCCGGTGGCGATCAGGTCCACCGCCATCGCGTCCGGACGCACCACGCCCTGGGCGCGGGCCGTGGCCAGGAGCTCCTCCAGGGCGGTCACGATCTCACGCTGCAGGGCCGCGGCCTCGGGATCGTCGGTGACGGGTCCGCCGATCAGGGGCAGGACGAGCATCTCCCGCTCGTCCACCAGCGTGAGCAGGAATTCCCCGATGGCGGACAGGGGGTCGCGGGGCGCGGCCTCCAACGCCCGGAGCACGGTGCGGTGCACCAGGGTGAAGCCGTCGATGACGACTTGCCGGATGAGCGCGTCACGGTCGGCGAATCGCCGGTAGAGCGTCGCGATGTTGACCCCGGCGCGGCGGGCGATCTCGTCCAGGGGGGCGGCGGTGCCCAGTTCCCGGAAGGCGGCACGCGCGGCGTCCAGGATCTGGGCACGGTTGCGCGCGGCGTCCGCCCGCAACCGCGGTCGGCCGTCTTCTCGCGATGCGCTGGGGGTCACCTGGCCCGTCGCCCTTCGGTCTGCGTCTGTGCCGGTCCGTACCGGCTGATGTGTCGAGGTTACGGCAGTGGCGGTCACCACAACCGCAACAAGTGCAGGATTTTCTGCGTTTAGTGTACGGTCGATGAGGTCGGCCCGGGCGGCACGCCATGTGCGCGCTCTTCGGCGCGGGGCCACCCCGCTCCGCGGGCCGGCGTTGGTCGCGGGTGCCGACGCCGTCACCCGCGGCACTCCCACCTGTCGCGAGAGAAGAGAAGCGGTGACGACCGTGCGGTTGGCACGTTGCATGGGCAGAGCTCCGGCGATCGGCCGCCGGGGGGCCACGGAGACGGCTGACGCGCTGGTCGTCGGGTGCGCGCGTCGGACCGCCGGGCGGGCGCCGTGCGGTTCCGCACCGTGGCTCCAGGGCTGACACCGGCGCCGATCGCACCGGCCACGGCCCAAGGCCCACGCCTGCGGCCGGACCGGGACCCTCCCGACCGAGCCCCGCGCCTGGCCCCGGGAACGACGGCCGCGCGCCGCGACCGGCCCCGAGGCCATCTCCACCCCGCACACCTCCTGACCACCGGTCGCGTCCTCGACCGAGATCACTTCCCGCGTACGTCGCGGACACCCAGAGAGCTTCCTCCCTCATGCAGCCCAGTTCGGAACTCCCCGCCATCACCTCACCCGACGGCACGCTGTACGACCCGGACATGTATCCGGCGGGCCACCGTCCCGCGCACGGCCGCCACGCGCTGGCCGACACCGAGCCGGGCATCCCGGCCCCGGTGCTCGACGCGGCCGCCGGAGTCCGCAAGGCGATGCTCGTGCCGGTCGTCACCGCGCTGGCGATCGGGACGATATTCGTCGCCGTCTATCTGGCGGCCTTCCACGCCCCGTCCGCCCGTCACCAGCCGCTGGGCATCGCCGCGTCGGACACGGTCGCCGCCCGCACGGAACTCGCTCTCAACAGCGCGGCACCGGACGCCTACACCTTCCACCGCTACGCCGACGCGGACGCCGCCCGCCGGGCCATCGTCCACGACGAGGTTCCGGCCGCACTGGTCGGCGACGCTCACGGCATGCGCCTGCTGGCCGCCGGCGCGCAGGGCCCCTCCGTCGTCTCCAGCCTCGCCTCGGCGGCCACCGAGGCGGTCGGCCATCCCGTCCCGGTACGGGACGTGCGGCCACTGGCGGCCGGGGACGCCCGCGGTCTGTCGTCCTTCTACGCGTCGTTCGGCGTGGTGCTCGCCGGCTTCCTCTTCGCGGTGTCGTCCTACCAGATCGCCCCGCGCCTGGCGCTCTCGGCCCGGGCGGCGTCGATGCTGCTGTTCGCCGCCGCCTCCGGAGTGACAGTGGCGCTCATCGCGCACTCCGGGTTCGGCGCGCTCCCCGCGCCCTTCCTCACCGTCGCCGTCGTGGTGGGGCTGCTCGCGTGGGCGACCGCCGCAGCGACCGGAGTGCTGCTGCGGCTGTTCGGCCCGATCGGCATGCCGGTCGCCTCCGTGCTGCTGCTGATCCTGGGCAACGCCACCTCCGGCGGCATACTGCCGGCCACCTTCCTGCCCGGCTGGCTGGTTCCGTTGGCCGACCTCCTGGCACCCGCCGCCGCGATCCAGGCTCTGCGTGACGCCGCCTACTTCGACAACGCGCACCTCACCGGATCGCTGTCCGCCCTGGTCGCCTGGGTCGTGGGCTGCCTGGCCCTCCAGTACCTCCTGGACCGGGTCGCCGCCCGCCGGGAGGCGAACGCACCCTCCATGGCCTCCATGGCCGCCGTGGCCGCGCACTGAGCCACCGGCTCCCTGCGCCGACCGGGAAGCCGGGCGCGGTCGAGGCCGGGGGTACGGACGGCGCGTACCCCCGGCGTCGGTGAACGGACCGTCCGTGGCTTCGGCCTCGGTGACCGGACGGTCCGTACCACCGGCCTCGGTGTGCCCGCGGACACGGTGTGTTCAGGCCACCCGCCTCTGGTGACGGGTCGCGGCGCCCGAGGACCGCCGCCGTGGCGGTGGTCCGCTGAGCGGCACGGCGCGGGACACGGCACGCGGCTCCTCGCATGCTCGGGACCGCAGTGCAGTGTCGGCAGTGAGCAGGAGGCAGGTATGAGAGGCAAGTTCCGGCGCCGCGGCGCCATGGTCGCGGCGGTCGCCGCGCTGAGCGCGGGCGGGCTGCTCGTGGGGACGGCCGGGAGCGCTTCGGCGACCGCGTCGATCACCCTGGACACGTCGTTCCGCGCGGGCGTCTACCTGAACCACTCCGTGGCCTCGGGCAAGGTCGGCGTCCCGGACCTCGCACCCGGTGACTCGGTCATCGCCGTCTGCTGGGACCGGGGCGACAACCTCGGCCACGGCAACGTGTGGTACCGCGTCATCGGGGAGCGCTACGCCGGAAACGGAGTCGAGCTGTTCATCGCGGGATGGACGTACGGCGGATACGTGGACGGCAACGGGGCCTTCCACACCGGAGCCGTGCCGATCTGTTAGCCGACCGTCCGGTGCGGCGGGGGGCGGGTCCGAGCCGGGAGGGGAGGCGAGGACCCGTCGGCGCCGGGTCGAGGAAACGGGCACGGGCAGTGAGCCGGCGGCTTTCCGTCGGTGGTCGCCGGACGTGGTCCGAACGACACGCCGGGACGCGTTCTTGCGGTCCCTCAGCCCGTGCGCAGCGTCACGGCGGCCTTGTAGGTGCGCAGGACCGGTGCGGTCTCGATCCGGGCGATCGTCTCCAACGCCACCTTGCGTGTCAGGTAGTGGTGCAGTTCCTCGGCGTCCCGGCACAGCGCGTGCGCGACCAGGTTCGTCGGCCCGGTCGTCGCCGCGACCACCGCCAGCTCCTGGTGTCCGGCCAGCTCGGTGGCGACCGCGTCCAGGTGCGCGGGCGCGACCTGCATCCACAGCAGTGCCGACACGGTCGCCCCCAGCAAGGAGGGCTCGACGTCCACGTCGAAGAACAGGGCGTCGCGCGCCCGTAGTTCGGTGAGCCTGCGGGCCACGGTGGACGCCGTCGAACCGGTCGCGGCGGCCAGTTCGGCGTAACTGAGGCGAGCGTCGTCCCGCAGCGCGTCGAGCAGGACCCGGTCGGCGGCGGTGAGCCGGTACGCCGAGTCACCCGGGTCACCCGAGTCACCCGGGTCGGACTGGCCGGGGCCCCTGCCTGCGTCGGTCCCGGTTCCGGTGTGTGCGCCTCTTCCCGGCGCCGGGCCCGTCCTTCCTTCCGCGCGCAGCCGTTCCTGCTGGGCGGCGTCGAGGGTGTCGACGCGTCCGCGCCACGCGGTCGGCCCGCCGAGGTAGGTGTGCAGGAGGTAGTGCGCGGAGACCGCGGTGATGCCGGCGGTCCGCGGGATGTCACGCAGCAGCAGCGCGTGCGCGTCGGGGCCCGAAGGCGTGGTGTGGATGATCGCGACGATCTCGGTGCCGCCGGAGGTCAGCCGTACCCACGAGGTGTCGGGACGGCGGGCGAGCGCGACCGCGATGTCGTGCGCGGTGCGCGTCGCGGCGGTCAGCCGTACGAACCACTGGTGGGCGCCGGAACTGCGCGGCGACGGCAGGGCGACCACGCGAAGGCCCGCCTGCGCGTAGAGCCGGCGGTAGCGGCGCACGACGGTCTGGGTGGAGGAGCCGAGGATCTCGGCGACGAGCGTGAACGGCGCCCGACCGTCCACCTGAAGGGCGTGGATCAAGCCGCGGTCCAGATCGTCCAGCGTGAGCGGATCCATCCAACACACCCCCCTCGACGGAAGAAATCATCAAGTTTTGCCCTGGACATGGAACCACGTGCCTGATCGGCGGGACGGTGGTCGTCGGCAGCGGATCACGTCGCTTCGCGCACGTCGCTTCGCCCATGACGTACCCCGCATGGCGTACCGCGCACGACCGACCGCGTACGACACACCACGCCTCACCGACCGCGTATCGCACACCCAGGGGGAGACGCATGTCCCACAGCACCGGCCGTGGCACGCCGATCGACACCGGCCCGAAGGGCGAGGAGGGCGGGCCGCCGACGCGGAGCGCGTACCGGTGGCGGTGGCCCGCGCTGGCCGCCGTGCTGGTCGCCGAGGCGATGAACCTGCTGGACACCACGATCGTCCAGGTCGCGGGCCCGGTCATCCACACCGAACTGGGGGGCGCGGACACCGCCGTTCCGTGGTTCAGCGCCTCCTACACCCTCGTGTTCGCGCTCGGACTGCTCACCGGCGCGAGGCTCGGCGACATCGCGGGGCGCCGCCGTGTCTTCCGTGCCGGCGTCGCGGCGTTCGCCGCCCTCTCCCTGGCGTGCGCGCTGGCGCCGGACGCCGAGGTGCTGATCGGGCTGCGCGCGCTCCAGGGCGGCGCCGCGGCGCTGGTCATCCCGCAGACGTTCGGCCTGATCCGGGCGATGTTCGACGGCGACGAACTGTCCAGGGCGCTGGGCACGATCGGCCCGGTCATGGGCCTTTCGGCGGTGCTCGGCCCGGTGCTCGGAGGCGTCCTGACACACGCCGACCTCTTCGGCATGTCGTGGCGCGCCTGCCTGTTGGTCAACGTACCCCTCGCCGTCGTCGTCCTGTTCGTCGCGCGGCGGCTGCGTGAGGACCGCGCGCCGGTCCGGCCGCGACTCGACCCGGTGGGCACGCTTCTGGCGATGGCCGGCGTCGCGCTGGTGGTGTGCCCGGCGACGACCGGCACACCGGGACCGGCCGGATGGGCCGCGGTGGCCGTGGGCGCGGCCGTCCTGGTGCTGTTCGTCGCCCACCAGCGTCGCGCCGCGCGCCGCGGCCGGGCTCCGCTGATCGAACCCGCTCTGCTGCGCGGCCGCGTGTTTCCCGCCGCGCTGGCCACCTCGACGCTCTTCTTCGCCGTCATGAACGGCGTCATGATCACCGTGGTGCTGCATCTGGAACTGGGGCTGCGCCGCGGCCCGCTCACCGCGGGTCTGACCCTGCTGCCCTGGTCCGCCGGACTGGCCCTCGCGTCGTGGGCCGCGGGCGCGTACCTGGTCCCGAGGTACGGGACCCGTGTCATGCACGCGGGGGTCGCCACCCTGGCAGCCGGGCTCGCCGGCGCGGTTCTCGCCTACCGGTCCGCCGCGCCCGACACGTACCCGGCGGCGCTGCCTTTCGCGCTCGTCGTCGCGGGCCTGGGCACCGGCCTGTTCACCCCGCCGTTCTTCACCGCCGCGCTGAGCGGCGTCGGCCCGCAGGAGACCGGCTCTGCGGCCGGGCTCCTCAACGCCGTACAACAATTGGGCGGCACGCTCGGAGTCGCGGTGGCCGGAGGTGTGTACCTGGCCGGCGACACCTCGCGCGCCGCCGCGCAGGCCGCGCTCGGCACGGCCGGGGCCTTCCTGGCGGCCACGGCGGTCGCCGCGGCCGTCATGACGGCGGGGCCACGGCGGTCATGACGGCGCGGCCGGGGAACAGGTCCCATGACCGGGACCCGGAGGAGACCGCCGTCGACGCGAAGGCCTCACGGGGCCGTGTGCCGCTCCAGGGCGTCGTGGATGTGGCGGCCCAGCAGGGCTCCGCCGAAGACGACGAAACCGACGCCGATGAGCCACGACTGCACGACGAGAACGGTGCCTACGGTCCCGTAGCTGATCGCGTTGTTCACGATCAGCGGCGAGAACACGACGTACGAGAACCCGCGCAGGCCGACCAGCCCCGCCATCGTCGCCACCGCGCCCGGCAACAACGCCGACCACGCGACCCTCTCGCCGAGCAGGAAGTGCTGCCCCCACCAGAAGAAGAGGATGCCGAAGAACACGGTGAGAGCGACGCGCACGATGGTCTCCGTGAGCCCGCCGACCAGCACCGCCCCGCTCTCCGCCTCGCTGAACAGGTAGGCCGTCAGGGCGGCGAGCCACACCACGCGGCGCCACGCGTGGTGCCACGGGCCCGCGGGGATCTCCCAGATCCTCTCGTAGCCGTTCTGCACGCTGGAGGCGAAACTGAGACCGAACAGCGCGACGGCGAGCACACTGAAGGCGCTGGTCGTGCTCAGCACCCGCCGCGGTGCCGAGAACAACTTCTCCACGGCGTCCGCCGGATGCCCCGACAGGCTCATGCCGTCGATCACCCACAGGGCGAATCCCCGGTGTTCGAAGGGGGCCGCCGCCGCGACGACGATCAGCAGCGGGGTCAGGGTGACCAGACTCAGTGCCGCGAACCCCATGGCCCGGTGCAGCAGCTCCAGTTCGCCGCCGTGCTGCCAGAGGCGTCCGAGGGCCGAGTCGTGCCAGACGGCCCGCGGGGTCCGGCGCCGGGGCCGCTCGTTCCGCGGCGCGTCGGGGGAGTCCGTCATGTGCACCTCGCTTCCCGGCGCCTGCGAGGCCTCTGGCCGCCTCTCGTGCGCCGAAAGGCTCCCGGCATCTGGCGCTCCTTCCCTGAGCCGGCACCCACCGACAGCGGTGCCGGTGGTCCGGCCCAGCCGCCTGGGGGAACGTTGACGGTTTCCCGTCCCGCTCCTGGGCCAAACCCGCGACGGCGGCCGATCACTCCTCCGGCGTGGTGGCCCCCTTAGCCGACGTCACCCGGGCGGCGCGGATGGCGGGGGAGGCACGTCCGCGTCCCGGGGCGGCCGCGTACCCCGCGGCGCGGGGAGTCGATTCCGCCGGTGGAGTGGCGTCGACCCACCTGGCCCCGTCCACGCGTTCGGTGAACTCCCGACCGCCGGTGGTGCGTTGGTCATCGGGTTCCTTCGTGGTCGGCCTGGCGCGCAGGGCGAGCGGGATGCTTGGGCCGGCCACGGCGGTGCAGTTCGATCGCCACGGGGACGGCCGTGAAGACGGAGGAGTACGTCCCGACCGCGAGGCCGATGAGCAGGGCGAGCGCGAAGTCGGTGAGCGAATCCCCGCCGAGGACGGCCAGGGCGGTGAGGATGAGCGCCGCCCCCATGCCCGTGTTGACGGTACGCGGCAGTGTCTGAAGGATCGCGCGACGGGCGAGGTCCGGCAGCGGTCCCCCGGCGTCGCGCCGGCCCAGCTCCCTGACCCGGTCGAAGACGACGACCGAGTCGTTGACCGAGTAGCCGACGACGGTGAGGAGGGCGGCGAGGAAGACGCCGTCGACGGGCTTGCCGAGCCAGGCGAAGACGCCCACGAGGATGACGACGTCGTGGGCGAGCGCCGCGACCGCCGCGGTGCCGAACAGCCAGCGGAAGCGTGCCGCGAGATAGAGGAGCTGGGCGCCGAGCGCCACGGCGAGCGCGATGAGGGCGTTGCGGCGCAGTTCCTCGCCCAGGCTGGGGCCGATCAGCTCGTCGCGGACCTTGTCGGCGCCGCCGCCGAGTGTGCCGACGGTCCGTGTGACCGTGGCCGCCTCGGCGTCGGTCAACTCCTCGGTGCGTACCGTGAGTCCGGAGTCGCCGGAGGACTGGACGACCGCGCCGGCGACTCCCGCGTCGGCGAGGTCGGCGCGGGCCCGTTCCGGGTCCACGGGCGCGCCGGTGGTGTACTCCATCAGGCGGCCGCCGGTGAAGTCGATGCCGAACTGGATTCCGCGCGCCGCGATGCCCGACGAGGCGAGGACGAGGAGGACGACGGAGACGCCCAGCCAGCGGCGCGGCCGGCGCATCAGGTCCGGTCGGCGGCGCCCGAGCAGGCCGCGGACCCGGCCCGCCGTCGCGATGCCGGTGACACCAGGACGTCGGCGCACCCACGGGCGGGACGCGGCGTGGTCGGCGAGCACGCGCGTGACCACCAACGCGCTGACCATCGAGGCGACGACGCCGATGCCGAGCGTGACACCGAACCCGCGTACCGGTCCGGAGGCGAGGAAGAACAGCAGCACGGCCGCGATCAGCGTGGTGACGTTGGAGTCGGCGATCGCGCTGAAGGCGTTGCGGAACCCGGCGGTCAGGGCCGAGCGCGTGCTGGGACGGTGCCCGGTGGTGTACTCCTCGCGGGCGCGTTCGAAGACGAGCACGTTGGCGTCCACGGCCATGCCGATCGCCAGCACGAAGCCGGCCAGGCCCGGCAGGGTGAGCGTGGCGCCGAGGGCGGCCAGGGCGGCGTACGAGATCAGGGCGTGGCAGAGCAGGGCCACGGCGGCGAGGAAGCCCATCAGCCGGTAGACGCCGATGATGAACAGCGAGGTCAGGGCGGTGCCGATGGCCGCGGCCCAGGCACTGGCCGTGAGGGCGCGCGCGCCCAGGGTGGGCCCGACAGTGTGCTGCTCGACGGTCTCGACCGGTACCGGCAGGGCGCCGCCGTTGATGAGCAGGGCCAGTTCCCGGGCCTCCGTGTCGCCGAAGGAGCCGGTGATCCGCGTGGAGCCGCCCGGTATGCCCGTCCCGCAGGACACCGACGGGTCGATCTGCGGAGCGGAGATGATCCTGTCGTCGAGCACGATGGCGACACGGCGTGCGGGGTCGCCCGCCGGCCGGCAGGCGGCCTCCCCGGTCAGCCGGGCCCACCGGTCACGGCCCGCTTGGTCGAAGTCGAGGGTCACGTGCCAGCCGGCCCCCGTCTCCTGGTCGAAACGCGCGGCGGCGCCCTCGACCTCCTTTCCGGTCAGGGCAGAGTCCTTGGCGAGACGCAGCGGGCGGCCCGACTCGTCGGGCAGGACCAGGTCCCGGGCGTCCTCACGCCCTTCCCCGGGGTCACCCGCCGTGCCGAGCACCGGGTGGAAGGTGAGCTGAGCGGTGCGGCCCAGCACATCGGCCGCCTCCTTCGGATCCCGTACGCCCGGCAGTTCGACGATGATCCGATTGCTGCCGGAGCGGACGAGGGTGGGTTCGGCGACACCGAGCGCGTCGACGCGCCCGCGCAGCACCTCCAGCGTGCGGTCGGTGGCCTCGCGGCCGGCCTCGGCCGACGGTGTGGAGCGGGTCTCCAGCACGATCTGGGTGCCGCCGCGCAGATCGAGTCCGAGACGGACCGGCACGGTGCAGGCGATGTACAGGGACAGGGCGATCACGGTGAGGGCGAGCAGGGCCCTCACCCGGGCGGAGCGGATCAACGGTGGCCTCCGGCGGGCACACCGCGACGGCGGTCGGCGCGGTCGCGGCGAACGAACGGGGAACGGGACGGGACGTCAGATACCGGAAGGCGCGGGAGGTGCCCGCCCACGGTCGTCCACCCCGGGGCCGGGGGAGTGGGGCGCGGGCTCGGGAAGGGGAGGTGTGCGTACGAGGGTGGCCGAGGGGCCGGCCGTCGCGCCGGCGGTGGTGGCGAGGTGCGTCGGCGGTGTCGGCCGCTCACCCTTGAGCGCGTGACGACCACCGGCACAGGTCGAGCAGACGCCGGCGCACTCCTCTTGGGCACGGGGGACCGCACCGGGACGGTGTCCGGACGCGTCCGCGTCGGGACGGTGCCCGGACGGGTCCGTGTCGACACCGTGTCCGGCTGCGTGCGCGTCGGCCTGGAGCCCTGCCGAGGTCCCACCGCTCCGGACCGGGTCCGCCCGTTCCGCCGGTGGAGCGCCCACGCCGAACGTGGTGAACAGGGCCAGCAGGACGGTGACCAGTACGGCACGGCCCGTGGGGCGCCGGCCACCGTTCACGCGACGAGCGGTGCGCGGGGCGACCTGCATGCACCGTCCTCATTTCGTGGTGGTGTCCGGCGGCGCGGCCGAGGCCGGTCAGGGTTCGACGAGGCCGGCCCGGATGGCGTAACGGGTGAGCTCCAGACGGTCGCGCAGGCCGAGCTTGTGCAGCAGGTTCGCGCGGTGCCGCTGGACGGTCTTGACGCTGATGAAGAGGAGGTCGGCGATCTCCTTGGAGGAGTGCCCCTCCGCGACGAGTTTGAGGACCTCCTCCTCCCGGGGCGTCACCGCCTGGTCGGAGGTCTCCTCGCCGTGACGGACACGGTCGAGGTAGTTGCGGATGAGGGCGGTGACCGCGCCGGGGTAGAGAAACGGCTCGTCGCGCATCGCGGTCCGGCAGGCGGTCACCAGGTCCCGGTCAGCGACGGATTTCAGTACGTACCCGCAGGCTCCGGCCTTGAGGGCCTGGAAGAAGTACTGCTCGTTGTCGTGCATCGTGAGCATCAGGATGCGCAGGTCCGGTTTCAGCGACGCCAGTTCACGGGTGGCCTGAAGTCCGGTCAGACGGGGCATCGCGATGTCCAGGACGGCGAGGTCGATGTCGTGAGCGCGGGCCATCCCGATCGCCTCCGCGCCGTCCCCGGCCTCGGCGACCACTTCGAGGTCCGGTTCCCGGTCGAGGATCAGCCGTACCCCGCGCCGTACGAGCGCGTGGTCGTCGGCGAGCAGAATACGGATCTTGGCGGGTCCGGTCATGGTCACGGCAGCTTCCCGGGGACCGGCGCGGTCAGCCGGATGCGGGTACCGGTGCGGGCCGCGGGAGTGATGTCGAGGGCGGCGCCGATGAGCAGGGCGCGCTCGCGCATGCCTCGGATCCCGGCGCCCTCGCAGGCCGCCTGGATCCCGCGGCCGTCGTCCGCGATGGCCAGCACCACGGCGCCGTCCGTGTGACGCAGGCTGACCTCGGCCCGTCCCGCGTCGGCGTGGCGGGCCACGTTCGTCAGGCTCTCCTGCGCGACACGGTAGAGGACCAGTTCCGTCTCCGGCTCCAGGGCGGGCAGATCGGCGTCGAAGTGACGCAGTACGCGCAGCCCGGTGTGGGTGGCGAAGTCGTGGGTGAGCGAGGTCATGGCGCTGACCAGACCGAGGTCGTCCAGCACACCGGGGCGCAGCCGGCGCACCAGGCGGCGTACCTCGTCCAGGCTGCCGCGGGTGATCTCCTGCGCCTGGTGCAACTCGTCGCGCAGCGGCCCGTCGGCGTCGTCCGCGGCGCGCTTGAGAGCCAGCAGGATCGCGGTCATGCTCTGGCCCACCTCGTCGTGGAGCTCATGCGCGATACGGCGCCGTTCCGCCTCCTGGGCGAGCAGGACACGGGCGCTGCTCGTGGCCCGTTCCTGTTCGAGCCGGTCGAGCATGGCGTTGAACGTGCGGATCAGCTCGGCGACCTCACCGCCGCCCCGCGCGGGCAGCCGCTGACCGGGGCGCAGCAGGTCGACGGTGGTCATCAGCCCGGTCAGCCGGACCAGCGGGGCCAGACCCCAGCGCAGCAGCGCGGCGTTGGCGACCAGCATGACGGCCAGGCCGCCCACCAGGATGACGGCCTCCGTCAGCACGACCGGTACCGAGACGGTCACCGGAGCCCAGAGCAGCAGCGCGGTGGCCGTACCCAGCACCACCGCGTTGAGCCCGAAGATCCGCCAGAACAGCGACATCGGGGTCGAGCCTCCTTCTGTGACGCGGCCGGTACGGCGGGCATCACACGCCTCGGACGAGGCGCGGCCCCTGCTACCGATCCGGCCTGCCGCCAGCCTGTGGGTTCCTGGGCAGCCCGGTCCATGGGGTCCAGCGCCCATTTCCCGAGGCCCGGCCCACCCATGCCCGTACGGCGTGGATGCCCCGACCCCACGCAAATGGAGCCTGGACCCTATGGGGTTCCGCGGCCCGGACGGCCAGGCTCGAGACATGCCGCACCCCCCTGCTCCCCAGGCCCCGCGAAAGGAACGCACCATGTCACTCGACGCCACCCGGACCGAACCGCGCCGCGACCGTCCCTCCGCCCAGGAGGCCCGCCGCCGTCTCGAGCACGCCCGGGGGACCAGGCTGATCCAGCTGCGGGCCCTCACCGACACCGGGCTCACCGTGGACGACCATCTGACGTCCGCGCAGAAGCACTCCATCGAACAGGTGCTCAAGGAGATCGACGCGGCCTTCGCCCGGGTCGAGGACGGCACGTACGGAACCTGCCCGGACTGCGCCAAGCCCGTGCCGGCGGAGCGCCTGGAGATCCTCCCGTACGCGCACCACTGCGTCGCCTGCCTGCGCCGCGCCACCTGACCGCCGACTGTCCCGCTTCCCTTCCGGCCGGTCCCGCTCCCCCCTCGGCCTCCGCTCGCGCCACCGCCCTCCCCGCCCCTCGCCCCTGGACCGCACCCCTCCCGGTCCCGCTTCCTCCGGCCCCCGTCCCCCTCCGCTCCCGTCCCGTACTCCGACACCCGTCAACTGCCCTGCCCAAGGGGTGAAGTGGTGAACAACCAGATCATCGGCCCCCGCGACACACACCTCGCGTCCGAGGACATCGACCTCGCGGCGCTCCGCGAGAACCTGCTCGAACAACGCCTGTTCCGCCAGGAGCAGCTCCGGCAGATCGCGGCCACCTCCCGCGCGGACGCGCCTCCGCGACAGCGGGCCGCCTCGCAGGCCGAGGTCCGCGTCCAGCTCGCCGCCTCCGCCCGTATGGTCCTCGCCGACGTCGACGCCGCCCTCCTCCGCATGGACCAGGGCGGGTACGGAGCCTGCGGGCTGTGCCGGCGTCCCATCGGGAGCGAACGGCTGGCGATCGTGCCCCAGGCCCGCTACTGCACCCGCTGCCAGCAGGTCAGGGAGGCCGGCCGGTGAACATGACCCGCCGGCTCCGCACCGGAGCCCGTCCCGCCCGGCACCGGCCGTGGCCCCTCTGCCGGAAGTGCTGCGGGATCGCCCTCGACATGGGAAGCGCCCGCACCCGCGCCTGGATAGCCGGCCGGGGCCTCGTCCTCGACGTCCCCACGGTCACCTTCCCGGGGGCCGGCGTCGTGTACCCGGTCCAGCGCGGCACCATCGTCGACACGGCGGGAGCGGCCCGGATGCTGGACCGTCTGCTCGGCCACCGGCTGCCCGGCGGCACCCGCCCGCTGATCGTCCTGACCGCTCCCGTGCTGGACGGAGTCGCCTACCGGACGGCGGCGCGCACGGCCGTGGAGGTGCTGCGGCCGCACAGCGTGATCACCGTCCCCGGCGCGCGTGCCGTCGCGCTGGGCGCGGGCGCCGACCTGTCCCGGCCGCTGCTCGTCGTGGACGTCGGCGCCCACCTCACCGAGGTGGTGCTCCTGGCGGACGGCGCCGTCGTCGACGCGCACCGCGCCGCTCTGGGCACCGGCGACCTCGACACCGTTCCGGCGTCACGCGTCAGCGAGGCGGTGGCCGCCATGGTGACCACGATGCTGCGGCAGGACCGTACGTCACTCACCCTGGACGCCCTGGACAGGGGCGCGCTGCTGGCCGGCGGAGGAGCCCTGCGCCCCGAGATCACCTATCGCCTCACCCGCGGACTGCGTACACCCCTGCGCACCGTCGCCGCGCCGCACACCGCCGCCGTCCGCGGGGCGGCGGCCCTCCTGCAAGCCGCGCACGCCCACCCCTCCGTGACCGGCACCGTCGCCCCGGCGACGGACCGGTCGTGATCCGCGCCCCGGTCGCCCTGTCACCCGGTCGCCCCGTCCCCACCCCTCCCGTCACGCCCGGCGCCTGTCTCCGCGTCACGAAGTCGGATACGCACCACCGATGTTCGGTCAGCACGACCGAATTCCCGTCCGCAGCACCGAATTCCCGCCCGCACCACCGCATCCCGATGCGCACCACCACATCCCGATCCGCGTCACCCACACCGCGGTCCGCACCGACCGCGTCCCGATCCGGCCCCCTGGCCGGGGAAAGGAGGACACCATGGCAGGCGGCACCCCCGAGGCACAGTCGCCCGCTGAGGATCCCCCTCCCGAAGACCTTCCGCGCGTCATGCTGTGGCGACTGCGCCGGAGTCCCCTGCGCCGCCGCAACGACCTGGTGCAGGCGTGGATCGGCATCGGGCTGCTGCTGGCCGTACTGGCCGCGGCCCCCGCCGCCATGTTCCTGGCAGGCGACACCGCGTACCACCACTACGCGCGTACCGCCGAGCATCAGCACCGGACGAGAGCGCCTGCCACCGCGGTCCTCCTCCAGGACGCCCCTCGCCACCCCGAGCCGGGGTCGACGGAGGAGAGGGAGAGCCGCTATCCGGTCAGGGTCCGCTTCACCGACCCCACCGGGCACACCCGCACCGCGAAGACCGGGGTCCGGCCCGGTCTGACCGAGGGCAGCACCGTCCGGATCTGGTCCGACACACGAGGAAGACTCACCGGGCCGCCGCTGACCACCGACCGGATCCGCAGCCTCTGCATGGGCTGGGCGATCACCGCCGCCCTGACCGTCACCCTCCTCGGGGGCGTCGCGTACGGCGTCACCGACCTCGTACTGCGACGGCACAACCTGGCGGATTGGGACACGGCCTGGGCCAGGACCGCACCACGCTGGACGGCCTCCAAGTGAACCGGACGCGGGTCACGACCCGGTACGGATCCGGTCGGCAGGCGGGCGGCACACTCCGAGCCGCTCACCATGGCGCCCGCCCACTCGCCACGGTGTCTGCCCCCTCGCCAAGGCGCCCACCCCCCTCGCCACGGCGTCTGCCCGAAAGAATGAATCGGCTCCGGATTCCCGCGTGTCCCGGTGCCGGAGACCTCACTGTGAGGCGGCGGCCCGGCAGCGCCGTGACGTCGGCGCGACTCGGCGGACGTTCGTCCGGCGCGGGCCGTCGCCGTGGTGGACGCGGTACGAGGACAAGGGGTGGCGTGGGATTGGAACGGCTGGAGGAGCCGCGGCCGGTGTCGTTGCAGGACAGGGCGCGCTACCGGTTCGACCGTACGCTGGCCCGCAGCACGGGCACCCTGATGGGCTGGCTGGTGATCACCTGCCTGGCCGTCGTGGTCCCGGTGAGCGCGCTGCTGGTGTGGACGGACCCCGGCTCCCCGCGCTCGTTGCCGGGGCGGCTGACGGCGGTGTGGCGGACCAGCGCGGAGACGCTGCGCCTCGGCGCGGTGACGGGCACCCCGGTGCGCATGCTGCTCTCCGCCCTGCTCGGGCTGGTCGCCCTGCTCTGCGTGTCGACTCTCGTCGGGGTCATCACCACGGGCCTGGCCGACCGGCTGGCCGAGTTGAGCCGCGGCAGGTCGACCGTGATCGAGGAGGGCCATGCCGTCGTGCTCGGCTGGTCGGACCAGGTGGCCACGGTGGTCGGCGAACTGATCGCCGCCCAGACCGCGCACCGGCCACGGGCCATCGTCCTGCTCGCCGAGCGGGACAAGAACGAGATGGAGCGGGCGCTGGCCGTCCAGCTCGGTCCTCAGAGCCGAGCCCGCGTCATCTGCCGCAGCGGGCCGGCCAGCGACCCCGACGTACTCGCGCTGGTCAGCCCGCGCACGGCGGACACCGTGCTGGTGCTGCCCTCCGGGGAGCCCGCGGGCGACGCCGAGGTCCTGCGCGTCCTGCTGGCACTGCGAGCGGTCCTCGGCGACGGGAGTGACGGGCCGCCGGTGCTGGCCGCCGTGCGCGACGACCGCTACCGCGCACCGGCCCGGCTGGCCGCCGGTCCGCGCGGCACGGTCCTGGAGACCGACACCGTCACGGCGCGGCTGATCGCGCAGTGCGTCGGCCGTCCCGGCCTCTCCCTGGTCCTGCGCGACCTGCTGGACTTCGCCGGGGACGAGTTCCACCTCGCCGACGGCTCCGCGTTCCACGGAGGCACCTTCGGCACGGTCCTGCTCGGCCACGCCACCTCCTGCGTGGTCGGCCTGTTCACCCCCGACGGACGTACGCTGCTGAACCCGCCCGCCGACACCGTCGTCGCGCCGGGCACCCTCCTGATCGTCCTCACGCGTGACGACGGCACGACACGGCCGGAGGACTGCCGGCCCCTCGTAGACCGGGCGGCGATCGTCACCGACCCGCCACCGCCGGACGGCGCCGCCCACCTGTTGCTGCTCGGCTGGAACAGGCGCGCGCCCCTCGTCGTGGACCAGTTGCGGCGCACGGTCCGCCCGGGTTCGGTGCTGCACGTGGTGACGGACCGGGCGGTACCCGGACCGGCGCGGGAACCGGAGACCGCGGCCGCCCGGCTGACGGTGCGGTTCCAGTCCGCCGACCTGTCGCGCCCCGAGACACTGCTCGGGCTCGACCTCGCGCCGTACGACGGGATGGTCGTCCTCGGACCCGATCCGGGCGACGGGCCCGACCGGCCCGACGACCGGACCCTGGTCACCCTGCTGGCCGTGCGGCTCCTGGAGGACCGGACCGGACGGGAGATGCGCGTCGTCACCGAACTCGTCGACGACCGCAACCGGCCGCTGGCCCCCCTCAACCCCGGTTCCGACGTCATCGTCAGTGGTGAGCTGACCGGACTGCTCATGGCCCAGATCGCGCAGAACCGGCATCTCGCGGCCGTGTTCGACGAGTTGTTCTCCGCCGACGGCAGCACCATCTGCCTGCGGCCCGCGGCCCACTACGTGCGCCCGGGCGGCGAGGCCAGTTTCGCCACCGTGGTGGCCGCGGCGCGTGACCGAGGCGAGTGCGCCATCGGATACCGCCGTCACGACCGGCGCGCCACGCTCCCGGACCTCGGGGTCCGGCTCAACCCCCACAAGGGGGAGCGGCGCGCGTGGGACGCCGAGGACCAGGTGGTCGTTGTGGCGTCCGAACCGGGCGGCCCCGCCGACTCCTCCGGACGGGCCACGGAGGAACTTCAGGTCGAACGGGCGGACACCAGGCCGCACCCGCAGTGATCCATGGGCGTGTCCTGACGTCGACGGATGCCCGCAGGGCACCTAAGTGCAACAGGCATATCGCATGGAGCGAGTCGGCCACCCGGTCGGTGGTGAGGAACGGGCCATAAGTGCGACTGGTTGATACACTGGCGGGTCATGAGAGCTGACGCCGCACGCAACCTGGCCGCGGTCCTGCGCACCGGGGCCCGACTCCTCGCCGACGACCCGAGCACCTCGATCTCGGCCATCGCCGCCGCGGCGGGCGTGGACCGCACGACCGTCCACCGCCGCTTCGCCACCCGCGAGGCCCTGCTCGACGCCGTCTTCCAGGCGAAGCTCGACTCCGCCGCACGAGTCCTTGACGAGGCACGGCTCACGGCGGCACCGGTCCCCGTCGCCCTGCACCGCTACGTCGAGGGGATCATTCCGGTCAGCCGGGAGTGGCCCGTCGACACCCGTCGCATGATGCAGGCGGATCCGAAGGCCCGCGACCTGCGCGAGGAACAGAGCCGGCGACTGGACGACTTCCTCAGTCGTGCGGCCGACGAGGGCTTTCTGCGCGCCGACGTTCCGCAGGCCTGGGTGAGGGGCGTTCTCGACGACCTGGTGGACAGTGCCGCTCACCGGTTCCCCGACGTCGAGCCCCCGCAGGCGGCGGACCTGGTCGTGGACATGTTCCTCAACGGCGTCGGCAGGCCCTGACCTCCCATACCGGGGAGATCACCCCCTGTCGCGCGACCCGCGACCCGCGACCCGCGACCCGCGACCCGCGAGCACCGCAGTCACCGTCACGCCCGCCACCCGCGTCCCGTCGGGACACACCTCTCCACGAGACGCGTTTGACGGTCCATCAAGTACCGTGCCTCACCCCCTGTCGCTCCTCCATGACTGAACGTACACTGACAAGTCATAGAACTTCGGGCGTGATTGACTGGGGGAGCCGTCATGTCCTGGGATCACAACGACATGCCCGGCACGTTCGTCGTGCCGCCGATGCCCACCGCACCGCCACCCGCTCCGGCGGACGCACTGCGCGCGGTCGCGGTGGCACTGCTCAACCTGTCCGGGCTGGGCCTGGGTTACGCGCTGATGCGCCGCTGGGTCCTGATGGCCGTGTGCTGGACAGCGACCGCGATCCTGCTGCTCGTGGCCCTGCCCGCGGACCCGGACGGCGTGCCCGGCGCGGCCGTCGTCCTCTACCTGGTCCTGCTCGGGCTGGCAGGCGTCCACGGCGCGATGCTGGGTCTGCGGACCCGGCTCGTCTGGCCGCCGCGTGCGTTGCTCGCGATCGTGCTCGGGGTAGTCCTCCTGGCCGTACCCGCGGGAGGCGTCGTCCTGTACGGCAACGCGCGGGACAGGGCGACCGAGGCGATGCTCCTGGACAGGCTGGAGCGGGCGGACAAGCTCGTCCAGGCCTCCGGGAAGCAGTCGTTCACCACGGCGGAGGCCGACTACCGCCGGGCGCTGGCCGCCTACCGGGGTCTGCGCGGCGACCATCCCGGCTCGAAGGCGGCCGACCGCGTGCCCGACCGGCTCAAGACCTTCTACACCACCGTCGGTTCGCCCTATGCCCAGAAGAACTACTGCGACGCCATAGCTCCGTTGAAGTACCTCCGCACGGTCCCGCGAACCATGGGCGCGAAGGAACTCGGCACGCTGTCCACCTGGCCCGACGACCGGCTGGCCACCTCGCTCTACGAGTGCGCCTCCCAGGCGCTCGGCCACGGCGACGCGGACTGGACGACGCACTTCGGCGACCTCCTGTCGACCTTCCCGCGGTCGGCGCCGGCCGGGAAGGTGGAGCCCGCGGTGAGCGCGGAGGTCGACAGGGCCGTGAAGCAGGTCCGCGGAAGCGACCCCTGCGCGGCCGTCGAACACCTCAGGAGCCTCGGCACCCAGGTCACCGCACTCCCGGGGGAGCAGGCGGGTGTGGCCGCGGCCCTCGGCAAGGACGCCGACCGGGCGACCACGAACGCGGACTCGGGCACGTACGCCTGCGGTGTGAGCCAGTACAAGGACAAGCGGTTCGGCGAAGCCGTCACCACCATGAACGAGTTCGCCAAGAACAACCCGCACGCCGGGAACCGGGCCCGCGCGCAGAAGATCGCCATCGCGGCGGAGATCGCCCAGACGGTACCCGCCGCGGGCGGGCGGCTGCCGACGACGGCCTCCGGCGGCAGCATCGCCGTCACCGTCAAGAACGACAGCCCCGACGACATCACGGTGATGTACACGGGGCCGGTGACCGGCAGCTTCTCCCTCAAGGCCTGCGGGAGTTGCACCACCTACTCCCTCACCAGCACGGTGATCGCCGGGTTCACCCCCTGCCACGACAGCGGGAAGAACTACCCGCAGCGGACCATCCGGCTGCCCGTCGGCACCACGTACTTCGTCCACAAGTCCCGGACCCGCACGGGGAAGTCCCCCGCGTCGGACACCGCCAAGCTGAGGCCCGGCTACATCTACACCGAGTGCGCCTACATGACGAGCCTCGGCTACTGACGGCGAGAGGGGCACCGCTCGTGCGCGGGCGGCGCCCCGTCGGACCGGCGGGTCTCGGCGGGTCGGGGTGAGCCCCGGCCCGTCACCGTTTCGGTCTCGGCCCCGCCAGGATCAGACTTTCGATGGCCTCGTAACGACGCCGCTCGCGGGCTGCTCTGCGGCGTCCGGAGAGCACGCTGCCGAGCCATCCGAAGGCGAATCCCAGGGGGACGGAGACCAGCCCCGTGGTGGTGAACGGGAACCAGTTGAAGTCCGCGTGGGGAAACGCCGACGTCGGTGAGCCGGAGACGAGTCTGGTCCCCGGCATCAGCAGGAGCACCGAGAGGGTGCCGCCGATGAGCGTGCTCAACAGGCCGGCGCGCGTGAAGTTGCGCCAGAAGAGGCTGTAGATCAGTGCCGGGGCGATCGCCGACGCGCCCAGGCAGAAGGAGAGGGTCGCCAGCGGTTGCAGGCTGCGGTGCTGGACCAGGGCGGCGAGCACGACGATCGGAGCCCCGACGACCACGGCGGAGACGCGGGCCAGCATCGTCTCGTGGTGCGGCGCCATGCCGGAGCCCCGGGTGGCGAACACGTCGTGGGCCAGGGAGTTGGCGCAGGCCAGTGTCATACCGGCCACCGAGGCGAGCAGGGTCAGGAAGATCGCGGTGGTGACCGTGGTGAACACGAGGGTCTCCGCCCTCGACATGTCCGCACCGAACGCCGCCCGGGAGCTGAGCAGGTACGCGGTGTGTCCCCACGGGTCGGCCTTCGCGATGCCCGCCCGGCCGATCAGTGCCGTCGCGCCGATACCGATGACCGTGGCCACCGCGACGAACAGGGCCACCGACGACACCGCCCACGACATCGAACGCCGCACCTGACGCGCGCTCTTCGCGGTGTACATGCGCATGGTCACGTGCGGGAGGCACGCACCGCCCAGCACGATGGCCAACTGCGTGCTGAGCATGTCGAGATGCGGATGCGGTCCGCCGGCGAACTCCAGCCCGCCGTGCAGGAACTGGTCGCGCGCACCACTGTGGTCGGCGGCCGCGCCGAACAGGGTTCCCGGGTTCCAGTGAAAGGTCCTCAGGATCAGTACCGCGACGGTCACGCCGGAACCGAGCAGCACGACCATCTTCAGGGTCTGGATCAGCGCGGTGCCCCGCATCCCCCCGATGGCCGCGTAGGTGATCATCAGCGCGCCCACCCCGACGATGCAGCCGGTCTTCATGGCACTGTCGGAGAAGCCGAGGATGAAGGCCAGGAGCTGTCCGGTGCTGGCGAGTTGGACGAGCATCATCGGCACCAGCGCCACGATGGTGACCGCGCACGCTGTGATGCGCACCGTGCGCCCCGGCATGCGCCGGGCGAGGGCGTCACCCATGGTGAACTTGCCCGTGTTCCGCAGGGGTTCGGCGAGCAGGAACATCAGCAACAGGAGGGACAGCAGGGTGCTGAGGGCCAGGACGACGCCGTCGTATCCGCAGAGTGCGATGACCCCGCCGATGGTGAACACGGTCGCGGCCGAGATGTAGTCGCCCGCGATGGCGAGGCCGTTGCGGACGGGCGACAGCGAACGGTAGCCGGTGTAGAACTCCTCGAGGTCGTCGCTGTCGGGGCCGGTGAGTACGCACAGCAGAAGGGTGACGGAGACGGCGATGCAGAAGGCGACGAGGGACCAGGACCGTGCGGAGTCGCTGAAGTCCGTCATCGCTCCCTCTCCTGTTCGCCGCCGGCCCACGGCGCCTGCCGGTTCACGCGGCGTGCCAGCGGGTCGACGTAGCGGCGGGCGGTGCGCTCGTACAGCGCCACGGCGAGCCAGGTGACGGGGAGTTGGGCGAGGGCGAGGACCAGGCCGGTCGACAGTCCGCCGGTCACGGGCCTCGCCATGATGTCGGGGCGGCCGACGGAGAGGGCGAGGAAGAGGGAGAAGTAGCCGAGCGCCGCCAGTGTGGTGAGCCAGCGCTGTCGGCGGTAGGCGCGGCGCAGGACACGCAGGTCGCGGTGGTGTCCGGTCCAGGGGCGAGGCGGTGTCCCGCCGCGTAACGGCTCCCCGGGGGGAGCGGGGAGCGCGGGGGCCCGGGCAGGGGAGGAATGCTGTCCGTGGTGGGGTCGGGCGGAGTTCGAAGCGGAGCTGTCGTAGGACATTCCGGGTCTCCTGGCGGGTTCGTTACCGACGGACATGGACCGCGCTAAGAGGTGGGGGAGCTGCTCGGGTCCTCGCACGCTATTCGGCGGCCCGGGCAGTGCAAAGGGTTTTTCCTCAAGTGGCTGGTCGGACGGTGTTCAAGGCTCTGACCTCCTGTGTTGCTGCTGTCATGGCTGTGACGGGCGGGACGGGGGCTTCGTGTGAGGCACATGTGTTCGACGGCTCTCCGGTCACTGGGACGGTCGGTCGTACGGGTGACTTCGGCGCCTCGGAGAGGACACCGCGCGGTGGGATCGGCGGTCCGGACGGGGTACGGCGTGGGCCGCGCGCCGCCGGTCGTCTGACCCGCCGCGCGGTTCCGGCAGGCGGGGGCCGCTCAGGAGGCATCGGTCAGCCGGTGCAGAGGGGTGCCGTGCGCCCAGCTCCGCAGGCGCGGGCCGTCGATGAGGTGGATGTCTCCCTGGCGCCGGGCCCATTGGACGTCACGGTGGCTGAAGGTCCCGCGGTGCACCACGAGTCGCAGGGGTGTGCTCACCCGGCGCCCGGAGCGCGCGGGCGCGTCCTCGTCGGGCAGCGGCTCGGCCACGGGCCGGAACGCCACCTCGATGCGGTGTCCCTGGTCGTTGCGCGCCCGTACGCGTGGCCGGTCCTGCGCCCTGGACGGCGGGAGGACGAACCAGCCGTCCCGGCGCAGCATCCGGGACACGGCCAGGGCGAGCCCCTCCGTGTCGAGTTCCGAGAGTTCCTCGGGGGTGTAGTGGCCAAGCCGCCGACGGGCCAGCGGACGGTGATACCGGACCGCGACCAGGGTGGCGACGGCGAGGAGCGCCGGCACCGCGACGAGCACGCCGGCACCGAGGGCGCGGAAGGCCACGGCGACGCCCGCCACCGTCCCGCACACGACCACCACGACCACCACTAGGGCGGGCAGCACCTCACGGAGGCCGGGCCCGTAGCGCCCCTGGTCGCGCAGTGCACGGATCGCGAGCCGCCGCAGCGTACGGCGTGACGGTCCCTTCTCGGGTCTTGGTCCCCTCCACACCACCAGGGTCGGCTCCTCCCACCCCGCGTGCACCGGTCTACCTGCGGTAGGGATACCCAGCCGCGACGTGCCGGTCGTCCGGAGGACGGGATCCGGCCACGAATCCGGCTGAAGTCTTTCCCCGCGCACGCCACGCGCGGGCCACCACGGGCCCCGGGTACGCGGGATGCCTGGACATACTCCGTCAACTCGACCCGAAGACGCGGGTAAGCCGGACGGGTGAGCTCACGGGGGCCGGTCGTGCGGTGACCGGTGTTCTCGGCCGACGGCGGGGAAGACGCACCGCATGCACCTCGGGAGACCCCGTGATGCCGGTGATCCGGCGGGCGAGGGGGCGCCCCGGCCGTTCTCGTAAGGAGTTCCCGTGACCACGTACGTCATCACCGTCCCCGGCACCTTCGTCCACGGCATGTCCGACAGCGCCCGCACGGACATCGAGCGCAGGCTCCGGCCCCAGGACCCGAAGAACACCGATCTGGGCGAGAACGAGGAGCTGAGCCTGCTCACGGTGGAGGAGGACGGGAGGTTCGCCGCCCGGGTCGAGGTCGAGGCCGCGGACCGGTCCAGCGCCGAGCACGAGGCCGTACGGCTGGTGTCGGGGGCGCTGCGCGACAGCGGGCTCGCCGAGGGCGACGCGATGCTGGGGGCGGCGGTCGTGACCGGCATCGACACCGGTATCGACCGCGAACTCTGAGGCGGGGGTGCCGGGGAGGGCGGTCACCGTTCCTTGCCGGTCCCGTTCACCGCGGCGCGTCCCGTCCCATGTGCTGCGCGAGCCAGGAGGGTTGCCCGGGGGCCCCGCGCAGCACGCGGGGCCCCGGTGGCCACCGGGGACGTCCGGCCTGACGTGCCGTGCCTTCGTCGTCCGCGTGCGCCCATGGCATGATCACAGTCGCTTTTGCCAGAAGTCGATGCGCTGTGCGGGAGTCGTTTCTCAAGGACCTCGGCGCAACTGGTAAATGACCCGCCGGAGAACGGGGTACAGGTATACGTGGTGCCCAGCACCGACGTGCACCCCGCCTCCCTTACCGAAGGACTGCCGGTCTTGGACCTCGTGTACCCCGAAACACCCGCTGCACGCCGCCCGGGACGGACATGGATCATCCGGGTCTCCGGCCACAGCGACCGTACCGCCTCCGTGTCGTGCTCCTCGTCGTGCGGAATGCCGCCCCGCTCCCGCGACCTGACGGCGCTTCGCCGTTTCGCCGAAGCCCACGCGGGGGCGCACGCCCGCGCCGCCACCGTGCACCCCGACGCCGCCTGCGCCTGCCGGCAGACACAGTGCGCGGCCCACGAGGGCACGCACACGCACTGCGCGGGCGGAGTGGTCCTGGTCCTGCGTCACGACCCCGCGGTCGGCCAGGTCTGGACCCTGCTCGAAGTCTGTACCGCGTGCGCCCCGCTGATGACGAACTCCCGCGTCGTGGGCCGCGCACTGCCGCGCACACGCGAGGCGCCCGTGTCGGCCGCCGCGCCGGCGCACGCCGAGCCGACGACGGCACCAGCGGTGCCCGGAGGATTCAGCGCCCCCACCGGACCGGGCTTCAACAGCGCGGACGCTCCTCCCGCGCCGTCGCGTCGCCGTTCCGGCGTCCGCGGCCGCCCGCAGCAGCGACAGGGACGGCGGAACCAGGGCGGTTTCCCGGGCTGAGAGAGCGAGCCGGGTCTCACCGCTCCGGTTCGCCACGCGGGTGCAGACGGACCCGGCAGCGCCCGCACACCCGGTGACCACCCGTGCTCAGCGGCTCCCGGCCCCGGGCCGCCAGTGCCCGGCCCACCGGCCCCGCGCCCGCCGCGGCGGCACCGCCGGCCCCGTTCTCCGTGGCGTGCGGCCTGCCCGGCCTGACGGACCGGCCGACGTGGTCCGAGGGTGTCACCCGAGCGACGAGGTCGTACCACTCGTCGCTCACCGCGTCGGCCCACAGAGGGGCCGTGCGATCCCGCGGGGCGTCACACGGCATGGGCACGGTGCGGCTGGTGCCGGCTCGTTCAGGGGACAGGCGGCCGGGCCGGACGTTCCAGCGGCCCTCCCGCAGGGTCAGGGAGACCGTCGACAGAGGCGGCACCTCGAAGTGCCAGAAAGCCGTCGCCGGTGCCGACAGCGCGTGGACGAGCGCGGCCCGCACGACGGCCGGTTCGGTGATGAGCAGAGCCCGGTCCATGAACGGCGGCACGCTGCTCAGCCAGCACGCGACGCGGCGGCAGAGCTGCCGTACGGACTCGCCTCCGTGCGGCGTCGCATCCGGGTCCGTGAGCCGGCTCGCGTAGCCGTAGGGGTTGTCCTCCACGACCTCACGGACGGTGCGGCCGCGCCATGTCCCGTGGTCGAAGTCGCGCAGCGCGGGATCCGGGGTGGCGTCGAGTCCGAGTGCGTCGGCGGTCAGCGCGCAGCGGACCGACGGCGCCCGGACGACCGGAGAGTACGCGGGGAGCGTCTCGCCCACGGCGCGCGCCTCGGCCAGGCCGTCCTCGCTCAGCGGGCCGTCACCGAAGACGGCGCCCCTGGCGGTGTCCGAGGCTGTCGCGCACATGAACGTCAGGCGGACCGACATCGGCGTACCTCCTAGCTGGCCCGGCGTGGGTGCCGGATGGGGTGAGTCCGTCGAGGACCGCGGGTGCCGTCGCGTGCCGGGTCCAGGCCGACCGGCCGTCCTGTCGACGACGGGCCGGAGAGGAGCGGTGACGCCGGGGCGACGCACGAGGCGAAGAGGCCGGTGCCGGTGTCCCGGGCGCCGCCCCGGGCGGTACCACCTCCGCCAGGTCGTGCGTCATACGCTCCAGGGTCGAGGGCGCCGCGCGCGGCGGACATCCGGCAGGTGTCCGGAACCGCCCCGCCGACTGGCTGGCGCACTCCCCGCCGCCCGGCCGTAACCGGTGTCGGACGGCCGCGGGGCGTGCTCGGCATGGTACGAATCGGACAGTGGTCCGGCGGCGAGTGGAGCACCTGTGATCCGGGTATTGGTGGTCGACGACGAGGCCATGATCCGTACGGGTTTTCAGCACATCCTCGACGCGGCACACGACATCGAGGTCGCGGCCGCGGTTCCCGGCGGCCAGGCACTCCAGACAGCCCAGGACATACGCCCTGACGTCGTACTTCTCGACATCCGGATGCCGGACGTCGACGGGCTCACCGTCCTCGCCGGCCTCCGCCGGCTGCCCCACCCCCCGGTGGTGGCCATGCTCACGACCTTCGACATGGACGAATACGTGACGACGGCGCTGCGCTCGGGGGCCGCGGGCTTCCTGCTCAAGGACACCGATCCCGAGGAGCTCCCGTTCCTCGTGCGGACACTGGCCGACGGCGGCACCGTCCTGTCGTCCAAGGTGACCCGGACGGTCGTCGACGGTTACCTGAACGCCGGTCCCCGGGAATCCGCCACCCGCAGCCTCGCCCGGCTGACCGACCGCGAACGCGCCGTGCTCGTCCTCATCGCCGAGGGACTGTCCAACGCCGACATCGGCACGCGGATGCACCTCAGCACCGGCACGGTCAAGGACCATGTGAGCGCGATCCTCGGCAAACTCGAGGTGGACGGGCGTGTCCAGGCCGCCCTGCTCGCCGAACGGGCCGGCCTTCTCAAGGAGCCGCGGGGCGAGGAGGGGGGATGAGCCTCCGCAGGCCGCGCGCACCGCTGGTGGACGCCGCGCTGGTCGCCGCGTCGCTCGTCGACGTCTGGGTCAAGGTCCACATCGACGAGCCCCTGCGGCTGACCTGCGCCCTGGTCGCCGCCTTCTCCCTCTTTCTGCGACGTCGCAGGCCGTTGCTCACCTTCCTGCTCACGCTGCCCGCGGTCCTGGTGTCCGATGCCGTCTTCGCCGCGCTGGCGGCGCTGTACACTCTCGCCTCGTTCAGCCGTCATCGCACCATGCTCGCTCTCTGTGTCACGGCGTTCACGATCTGCGACATGACGAAGTGGCCGTCACTGAGCTACGACTTCGCGAAGACGGCGACCGTGATCACGCTGGGCTACACCGCGGCGACGGCGGCCGCTCCCGTCTTCCTCGGCCAACTCGTCCAGGCCCGGCGTGATCTGTCGCGGCAACTCGCCGAGATCTCCGAGGCGCGCGACCACAAACGGTTGCTGACCGCGCAGAGTGTGCTGGCCAAGGAACGCGCCCAGCTCGCCCGGGAGATGCACGACGTGGTCTCCCACCAGGTCAGCCTGATCGCGGTGCGGGCCGGAGCCCTCCAGGTCGGTACCCAGGACGCCGAGGCCAAGGAGGCGGCCGCCACGATCCGGCGGCTGAGCGTCCAGACACTGGACGAGCTTCGGCACATGGTCAGCGTCCTGCGCGCGTCCGGGGGGCGTCCCACGGAGCTGACACCGCAGCCGTCCCTCGCGGACCTCGAACGGCTGGTCGACAACAGTGGCATCGAGACCGAGTTGCAGACCGACGTGCCCGACGACCTGCCGCCCACCGTGCAGCGGGCCATCTACCGCACGGTTCAGGAAGCACTGACCAACGCACGCAAACACGCCCCGGGAACCACCGCGACGGTTCGCATCCGCCACCATGACGGCGCCGTCCGGGCCACGGTCACCAACACCGCGCCGACCCGCCCCCCGCTCCCGCTCCCGAGCGCGCACCACGGACTGGTCGGCCTGCGCCAGCGCGCGGCCCTCCTCGGCGGCACCGTCACCGCCGGACCCACGGCCGACGGGGGTTACGAACTGCGCCTGGAGCTCCCGGCCGAGGACCGGTCATGACCGACCGCGGCGATCCGCGGGCTCGCGCCGGCCGGGCCGCCGCCGTGTTTGCGGCCGAATATTTGCGGGGACTCGGCGGTTAGGGGGTCAAGCTCCCGACCGGAGGAAAAGATGATCATCCTCGGAGTTATTCTGCTCGTCATCGGCCTCGTGGCAGGCATCAGCATTCTCTGGACCATCGGGGTCATCCTGGTGATCATCGGAGTCGTTCTGTGGATTCTGGGAGGCATCGGACACGCGGTCGGCGGCCGGCGGCACTATTGGTGACGTCGCGCTCCCGCGCGGCGCGGCACCACAAGGTTCGGCACCTTGGGTGAAGGCGCGGAGAGATCCGGGAGGCGCGTTCGCACCTCCCGGATCTCGGCGGAATCCCGTCAGATCTCGTCTTCCAGCCGAATGACGTCCCTGAGGTTCTCGTGCGCCTTCCCGGGGGTGCCTTCCTGCGCTTCGAGCAGGGCCGCGGCGATGGCGTCCAGCTTGCGCTGGATCGCCCGGTCGGCGCGGAGTTCCGAGTTCTTCAGCAGGGCGAGGAGCATGAGTGTCACCGCGGTCATGGACTCGCCGGCGAACAGGAGCCAGGTCACTTCGACGCCGACGACGTGGAGCGCGACGGTGAGGGAGACCAGCGCGAGGCAGAACACGAAGAAGACCGGTGAGCTGGTGAACTTCGACGCGGACTCCGCGAATCGCTCGAATCTGCCGCGTTTGTCGCCGCCACGGTCCGCGGGGTGCTCGATGGTCATCGTTCCGTGCTCTCCGTGCTGTCCGTCGCGGGGTCCCGGTCACCGGCCGTTCCGGGCAGGGCAGGGTGAGTCATGTCCGGGGTGGGGCGGGGCGTCGCACGCAATGCCGCACGACGCCCTGACGCCGCCGGACGCGCGGTGCTGTCGGCACCTTCTCAATGTCAGTGTTTGATCCGCTTGCGCATGCGGTCCGCGGCCTTGCCGGTCATCTCGCTGGCCTTGCCCCGCAACTGTTCGCTGCGGCCCTTCCGCTGCATGGACTTGTCACCGATGGCCTTGCCCAGCGTTTCGCGCATCCTGCCCGTGATCTGCTTCGTCTTGGCGTTTCCCTTGATCATCACGATCGCCCTCTTCTCGAATCGCCGACGAGTGCGTTCCCGTGGAGGCGACGCACCTTTCTTCACCGTGTGGCCGCCGGGCCGGTGACGCAAACCGGCGCCGCGCGAACTTTCCGGTCGGTCCCCGGGTCCGGCTTCGCCGCTGCGTACAGGCTTTCCCCGGTCGCCGGGCCCGACCACGGAGCCTCGCCGCCACGGGGATGGGGGCGACGAGGCTCCTACGGGCGTGTGCCCCGGCCGCCGCCGTCCATTCCGTCCGCTCGCGTCCCGGACGGACCGACCGACCTGCCGGCGGCGCGCCCGGCCGACCGGCCACGGCCCTGTGACGTCCGTGTCCGCCGGCGCCGGGCCGGACGCAGCGGTGCCCCTGTCCCGCCGCCGGAGCGCGGTGGGACAGGGGCACCCGGGTGCCGGCCGGTCAGGGCTGTGCGGTGAGCGTGAAGCTCTGCGCGGACGAGCCGTCGCAGGTGCGCTGGGTCAGCTGGACGCTGTTCGTCGCGGCGCTCGCCGCCGTCAGGCACTTTCCGCTGTGCCGGGCACTGAAGTGGTAGCGCCCGGTGCTCTCCTTGACGGGCAGCCACTGCTGGTTCTGCCCGCCCCCGTAGGCCCACAGCTGCAGAGGCGCGTTGTCGGCGGTCGAGACGCCGGTCACGTCGATGACCTGCTGCGGGTTGCCGCGGATGCCGGCCTGCCGGTATCCGCTGTCGGTCGAGCGGAACTGGAACTGCTGTGCCTGGGTGCCGTTGCATGCGTACTGCTGGATCGCGGTCCCGTTCGCCGTGGCGGCCGCGCGCGCGTCCACACACGTGCCGTTTCCGGCATTGCTCAGCGAGTACCAGGCGGTCTCCGAGATCGAGTCCGCCGGCGGGGTGGTGTTGTCGGCCCCGCCGAGCCACTTCAGTCCGTCCAGCACGAACCGGTTCTGTGTCTCACTCGCGAAGGTCGACGACAGGCGGGTGTTGGTCGAGTAGTCCATCGCGTTGTGACCGAAGTTCGCGTACAGCATCTTGTACTTGGTGTTGGTCCACAGAATCGGGTAATAGCCGCTGTACCAGCTCTGGTTGGGGTCGGTGCCCAGCGGGAAGCTGCTGGGGTCGACGGACGCCAGGATCTTGATGTCCGGGTTCTGCCGCAGGTCGTTGGACCAGCTGTACCACTCACTGACGGCCGAGGTGAACGTGGCCGGCAGGTTCTTGGTCGACGGATGGGTACGGTCCTCGACCTTCAGGACCGCGCTGGTCGGACCCCAGGTGTTCGACTTGAAGTTCCCGCTGCCGAGGAACTGGTTGTGGTACCAGGGCCAGTCCGACGCACTCGTCGTGAACGCCGAGACATGGAACCCCATCCAGGCGCCGCCGTTGCGCATGTACTGCTCGAAGCCCGTCCGTTGGGCCGACGTCTGCGGCAGGTCGTCCAGGAACAGCACGACCTGATACGCGTTGACGCCGCCGTTGCTGAGCAGGTCCCAGTTGGTGCTGGCCGTGTAGGTGAAGCCGTTGGCCGCGGCCTGCCTGGGGAACCAGTCGTTCGCCTCCTTCTCGAAGTCGATGTGTGCCGCGTCCCAGGTGCCGCTGTAGAGCGCCAGTACCTTGAACGGGGCCGCCGTCGTACTCGCCTGCGCGGCGGGCGGTGCCGCCACGGCGAGCAGCGTCGCCAGCAGCAGAAGGAGCCGCAGGACCAGGCGGGTCGGTCGGGATCCGGTGGTGTGCATCGGCTGATCAGTCCCCTCTGAGGCGGTCACGGGTAGCTGACGAGATTGGCGACGTTCGTGGCGGAGTTGGACGGGCCGCCCCGGTCGTTGATGACGTGCCGGATCGTGCCCGTGCCGCCCAGGGAGACCGTCACCATGTCCTTGAACTTCACGTTCGCGTTGTTCGGCGCCTCGATGGCGTGCTCGGCGGCGACGGACGAGTTGACGTTGAAGTAGCAGTAGCTGCCGAATCCGTACACCTGGTGGCTGGTCACCGAGTTCGCGACCTTGTAGGCGGCGTAGCCCTGCGTGGAGCCGTTCATCCAGGCGGCCTGGTTGGGCGGGTCGTAGGGCATCTCGTTCTGGTAGAAGTACGTGCGGCCGCCGTTGCCGTTCCAGACGGTCTGGTACTTCTGGTAGTGCTCGACGAACAGCCCGTACATCGTCACGTCGTCGCCGTTGACGACGAGGCCCGTGTCGGCGGTGTTGCTGGTCCAGCCCACACCGCTGCCGTGGTCGGCGCGCCACAGCCACAAGTGGTCGCCGATGACGTCGTCACTGTTGATGGTCAGGCTGGTGGTGGCCTTTCCGACGCCCGCTCCGCCGATGCGGAAGAAGACGTCGTGCAGGGAACTGGGGTCGGCGCTGTGGTCGGCGGAGGAGCCACTGGGCCCCATCTCCACGAGCTGCGCGGAGTTGGTGGTCCCCGCGTCGATCAGCAGTCCGGCGAGCTGGATGCCGTCCACGTCCGCGACCGTCATCGCCGTGATGCCGTTGTCGGGGATGAGGGTGGCCAGTCCGAGGCCGAGGACGACGGTGTCGGGGCGGGTCACCTTCAGTGTCTGGGAGAGGTGGTAGACCCCGGGCGTCACCAGCAGGTTCTTGCCCTGGGCGAGTGCGTCGTTCATCTGGGCGGCCGTCGCGCCCGGCTTCACGATGAAGAAGTCGGAGAGGGGCAGGGACGCGCCCGCCGGGGTACCCGCGCTCCACGTGGTGCCGCTGGTGTTGGCGCGTGCGGAGGGCACGAACACCTTCCAGGCGCCCGCGGAGTCGACGTAGAGGAAGGGCTTCTCACGGGTGACCGGTGCCTGGGCGACCGTGGTGTAGGGAGGGCTGGGGAAGCTGTTGGCGGGGGCGTTCTTCGAGCCGACGAAGACCATGTTCCAGTTGGAGCCGGTCCAGCTGCCCCACTCGGTGTTCCGGGACAGCCACTGCTGCTGCGAACCCGAGTTGACCTGACCGTCGATCTTCGTGTCGGCCATGTAGCCGCCACTGGACCAACCGCCGTCGTCCAGGGCGAGGTTGCCGCGCAGATGCATCCGCCGGTACGGGGCCGCCTGCGACACCGCCCAGCGGTCCGAACCGCCCGTCGGGGTCACCGACAGGTTCTCCGCCGACCGCCAGAAGTTCTGGGTCGCGTTGCCCTGGAACCAGTCGGCCTCCGCGTGCACCGCGCCGCGGATGTTGACGTCGTCGGGGGAGAGGCCGAGGCCGGCGACCTGGGTGTAGAAGCCGACGTTGGCGTTGGCGTCGTAGGTGCCCGGCTTGAAGAGGAAGGCCTTGCGGGCGGTGCCGAACTGGTTGGTCTCCTGCTGCGAGAACGCCGAGTTGAGGCTGCTCTGGATCGTGGCGGCGGGCGTCGACGGATCGAAGACGGTGACGTTCGGACCGAGGTCCGGTGTGCCGGGCGGCGGAGTCGTGTCGACGGGATTGACGAAGAACGACTGGGCCGCCGTGCCGTTGCACGTGTACTGCTGGAGCTGCACGCTGTCCGCGGTGGACGCGCTGGGCACGTCCAGGCACTTGCCGCTGTTGCGGTTGACGAAGTGGTAGGAGCCGCCGGAGTCCGCCACGGCCTGCCACTGCTGGTTGTTGCCGCCGCTGTACGTCCACAGCTGCACCAGCGCGCTGTCCGCCGTGGAGACGTCGGTGACGTCCCACGCCTTGGTGGCGTCGGCCCGGTTGTCGACCTGGGAGTAGCCACCGGACGTGGCCGCGATCTGCCACTGCTGGGCCTGGCTGCTGTTGCACGCGTACTGCTGGACCGCGGTGCCGTTCGCCGTCGCGGCGGCGCGCGCGTCGACGCACTTGCCGCTGGCGGCGCTGACGACCGTGGCCCAGCCGGTGGGCAGTGCGGCGGCCGCGGCGGTCGCCTCGTTCTGCGTGGCGGCCGCCAGGCCCGAGACCGTGGTCGCCACCAGGGCGACCGCGGCGAGCGCTTTCGGTATCCGGCGTCGGCCGGAATGTCTTGTCGATCGGGACACGGGTCTCTCCTGGGCTGGTGGGGGTGGGGAAGGTCAGCCGGTGTACTTCGCGAGCACGCGCGTGTAGTCCCAGTCCTGCTGGCCCACTCCGGAGCAGCTGTCGGCGACGCCGCTCGTGCAGGGGCGGTCGCGGTTGACCGACCAGAAGGTCAGCCGCGCCAGGTGGTGCTGCTGGGCGTAGCCGAGGATGGCCTGGAAGTCGGCGACGGTGACCGTCTCGTTCTGGTCGGTGATCCCGTTCATGGAGGAGATGCCCATGTCCCGGTACGCCTGGTCGTCGCTGTAGCCGTACGCGTTCTTGAGCGCCGTCTTGAGGCCCTCGGCGGCCCGCTGGGTGAGCGTGCCCATGTTCTGGCCGGCGCCGCCGAAGTCGAACGGCATGATCGTCCAGCTGTCCACGGTCAGGCCGGACGACGCGGCCCGGTTGATGAGACTGGTGTCGGGGCCGCTCTGCCCGGTTCCGATGGTGACGTACACCTTGATGCCCGGGTTGTTGGCCTTGATGGTCTTGAGCGCGTCCACGGTGCGCTGTTGGACCGTCGCGTTGCTGTAGGCGTCGGCCTCGATGTCGATGTCGATGGCCTTGAGCCCGTAGGCGTTGATGACCTTCTGGTACGCGCCCGCCAGTTCCCCGGCACTGGAGCAGGAACTCTCCAGCTTGTTGCCGCTGTAGCCGCCGAACGACGGGATGATGTCACCGCCGGCCGCCCGTACCGTGTTGACCGTCTGCTGGTCGACGCCACCGGTCAGGGCGCGGCCGCCGTCCCACTGCGGGTTGCAGTAGCCGTTGCTGAGCACGAAGGCCAGCGTGAACCACTTGACGCCGGTGGCGTTCATGACCGTGGTGGGGTTCGGCGGGCTGCCCCAGCCGTTGTAGAGGTACGGGGCGACAGCCATCGGCGCGGCGGGGTTGGTGCCGCCGCCGCCCGCGGCGGGCGCGGTCCACTTCTGGTTGGCGCCTCCCGTGCAGGTCCAGATCTGTATCGGGGCGCCGTTCGCCGAGGTGTTGCCCGTGACGTCGGCGCACTTGTTGGCCTGCGGATTGACGAGGTCGCGGGCCGCCGAGACCGTCCACCTCTGGTTCGCGCCGCCGGAGCAGTCCCACAGCTGGAGCCTGGCCCCGTCCGCGGTCGAGTTGCCGGTGATGTCAAGACACTTGCCGAGGGCCCGTATCGTCCCGTCGGAGCCGACCGTCCACTGCTGGGCGGCGGTGCCGTTGCAGTCGTAGAGCTGTACGGCCGTGCCGTTCGCGGAGTTCGCCGCGGCCACGTCGAGGCACTTGCCCGCGAGTCCGGTGATCGTGCCGGTGGCGGCGGAGGCGGGTGCCGCGGTCAGCGCACCGGCCGAGAGCGCGAGCAGCGAGGTGGTGAGGGCGGCGCGCAACACGGTTGAGCGCGTGAGGCGTTGACTGGTCATCAGGGGGGATCACAGCCCTTCAGGTGAGGCTGATGGTGGGGGAGTGTTCACGTTCATGAACGATGGGTGCATTCATGGAGCCGTGGTGATCGGGAACCTAAAGGTCTGAACCATAGTCGTCAAGAGATGAAGCAAAGGACTCCGCGAATTGGGCCCCGAGCACAAGGAGTTGAACGTTCCGAAGCCCCGCGGCGGCGGCGCGGAGTCGAGGCTCCGACCGTCCGATGCCGAGATGTGGTCACGTTTCCGAACGCCCTTCGGTCTGTCGTACGTACGGAGGGAGGTGAAGCCCGAGTCCGCCCCGCCCTTTCCCTCGAGTCGTGACCGCGGACGAACTGGGTCGACCGCGCGCACCGATGGCGGGAGTTCGGGAACCCGCAGGTGGGGGCGGGGTGCCGCCGGCCGGATGGCGCGGGGGCGGTGGGAGCGCTTATGCGCTGTTCATGTGTGCGGAATTGTCTCGAACGGTCGTCCCCTTTTGCCGCCTTTCGGGTGGCGCACTACTGGCCCAATGGCCGTAACGATTCTGCGCTCCCGGCGCTGACCTGGCGTTTTCCGATCACCCGACATCAATGGTTCTTTCGTTCGAATCTCGTCGCGTGGCGAGGTGATCTTGATCCGATCTACAGTCATGCCGCTCGTTCAAGATCACTCCCCATCGAGGCGTGTGTGACTCACCAATCCCCTTGTACCGAAGCCCGTTTGGCGATCCCGCTGACGGCCCGACACGACGAGGCCGCCCGGTGACGACGGCCGTCCTCGAGGGCATCGCCGGGTTCGTTCCGCCGCGTACGGTGACCAACGACAAGCTGCCCGTCGCGTGGGGTGTCGACGACGCCTGGGTCCGCAGGCGCAGCGGCGTCGGCGAGCGACGGTGGGTCGCGCCCGGCGTCGCCACGGGCGATCTCGCCCTGGAAGCCGCCCGCAAGGCGCTGGCCGTCGCGGGCCTGCCGCTGGTGGACGCCGTCGTCGTCACCACGTCCACTCCGGACCGGCCCATGCCGGCCATGGCGCCCTGGCTCGCCACCCGGCTCGGACTGGGCGGGGCGGCCGCGTGGGACGTGTCCGCCGCGTGCAGCGGATTCGTCTACGGCCTCGCCACGGCCTGCGGCGTCCTGGCGGCCGGGTGCGCCGACCGGGTCCTCCTGGTGGCCGCCGAGGTGTACTCGACCCTGATCGATCCGCAGGACCGTTCCGCCGGAATCGTCTTCGGGGACGGTGCCGCGGCGGCCGTACTCCGCGGGGGCGGCAGGGGCGAGCCGGGCAGCGTCGTCGCGTTCGACCTCGGCAGCGACGGCTCGGCGGACACCCTGATCCAGGTGCCCGGCGGCGGAGCGCTGGAACGCGCCCGCCCCGACGACTACCGCCCGGACGACCGCTACTTCCGCATGCACGGCCGTGAGGTGTTCCAGCACGCCGTCACCCGCATGGCACGATCCGCCCAGACCGTGCTCAAACACGCGGGCTGGTCGGCGGAGGACGTGGACCGGCTCTGTGCCCACCAGGCCAACTCCCGCATCCTCTCCGCCGTCGGCGCCCGCATCCCCGTACCGGCTCATCGGCATGTCACCAACATCGAGCGGGTCGGGAACACGGGCGCCGCGTCCGTTCCCCTGGCCCTGGCCGATGCCGCGTCCCGGGGTGAACTGAGCGGCGGACAGCGCGTGCTGCTGACCGCCTTCGGAGCCGGACTGACCTGGGGCTCGGCCGCACTGCTGTGGCCGGACCTCCCGTCCGTGCCCCCGCTCGACGGCGTCGTCCCGCACGTGGCGGTCCCCGCCGCGCCGGCCGTCTGACCCTCCTTCTCCCCCGGGGCCCTCTGTCCACGGTCCCCCTCGCCTCCTGCCCAGCAGCTGCCGCCAGTTGTGCCGAAAGGAACGCCCATGTCCCCCGTCCAGACCGCCGTCACCGCCGTACTGACCGAGAAGTTCGAGGTCAGTCCCGAGAGCATCCGCCCGGAGGCCACCCTGGAGAGCCTCGACCTCGACTCCCTCGCGCTGGCCGAACTCGCCCTGGCGCTCCAGGAACAGCTGGGTGTCGTCGTGGAGGAGGACGAGGCGGCCAAACACAGCACCGTGGGCGGGCTCGTCGCCGCGCTGAACGCCAAGCGGGACCGGCAGGGCTCCTCGTGACGTCACGTCAGACCGCCGTCTCGATCACCGGCCTGGGGCTGATCACCCCGGCCGGGGTCGGCCGTGAGCCGACCTGGGAGGGGATCCTGCGCGGCCGTTCCGCCGCGGCGACGGACCCCGAACTCAAGGACTGCCCGGTCGACTTCTCCTGCCGCATCCCGGCCATGACCCCGGAGCAGGCCCGGATCGGAGGCGGCAAGGCCTGGCGCATGGGCCACTTCAGCCGGCTCGCCGTGCTCGCCGCACGCGAGGCGGTCGCCGACGCCGGCCTCGACCCGGTCCGGTGGGACGGCACCCGCGTCGCCGTCGTGATCGGTTCCGGGCTCGCCGGAGCGGCGCATCTGGAGGAGCAGACCCTCCGCCACCACCACGGCGGTCCCGAGCTGGTCTCGCCCGCGCTGGTACCCATGCTGATCCCCAACATGGCTGCGGGGGAGGTGCTGTTGGACCTGGGCGCCCATGGCCCCTCCCTGGCCACGGAGACGGCGTGCGCCTCCGGCGCCAGCGCGCTGGCCACGGCGCGCCGGCTGCTCCTGGCCGGCCTGTGCGACATCGCCGTGGCGGGCGGCGCGGAGGCGGCCGTCACCCCTGTGATCACCTCCGGCTTCCAGCGGATGGGCGCGCTCTCGGCCCGAGCCGGCGACCCCGGGGCGGCCTCGCGGCCCTTCGCGGCGGATCGGGACGGCTTCGTGATCGCGGAGGGCGCCGCCGTCCTCGTACTGGAGCGGGAGGCGGACGCGCGGGCCCGCGGCCGGCGCGCCTACGCGCGGCTCGCGGGGGTCGGCCTCTCCTCCGACGCCCACCATCCGACCGCCCCGGCTCCCGGCGGGGTCCACGCCGAGGTGGCGCTACGGGCGGCGCTCGCGGAAGCGGACCTCCATCCGGCGGACGTCGATCACGTCAACGCGCACGGTACGTCCACGCCCCTCAACGACTCCACCGAGGCCGAACTGATCGGCCGCGTGCTCCCGCACCGGCCCACCGTGACCGCGCCCAAGGGAGTGCTCGGGCACAGCCTCGGCGCCGCGGGCGCCATTGAGGCGGCGCTCACGGCCCTGACCATCCACCGGTCCACCGTGCCGCCGGTCGCCAACCTCACGGCCGGCAACCTCCCCTTCGACCTGGACTGCGTCACGGACCGGCCGCGCGCTCAGCGCGTCCGTGCCGCCGTGAGCCAGTCCTTCGGGTTCGGCGGGCACAACGTCGTGCTGCTCCTCACCGAGGACTGACGTGCCGCTCTTCACCGAGGACCGAACCGAGGACTGAATCAATGACCCTTCACAGCAGTATCGTTCACGCGACCGTCCACATCCCCGAGGGGCGTCAGAGCGTGGCCGCGGTGGAAGACCGGTTCCGCGCGGGCAGTCCCGCCGTCCCGTTGTCCCGCGGAGTGATCCAGCGCATGTACGGGCTGGCCGAGCGCACCGTGGCCGCCGACCACGACCAGCCCTCCGACCTGGCCGTCCACGCGGCACGGCGTCTGCTCGCGGACACGGACACCGATCCGGCCGACGTCGACCTGCTCCTCTACGCGGGCATCCTCGCCGACATGGAGGAGCCCGCCACCGCCCATGTTGTCGCCGACAAACTGGGCCTCGGATGTCCCGTGCTCGACCTGAAGAACGCCTGCAACGGTGTCCTCAACGCACTGGAGGTCGCGGACGCGTTCATCCGGGGCGGCCGGTACCGCAGGGTGCTCGTGACCACGGCCGAGGTCAGCACCCGGGAGAGCCGCTGGGAGGTGGACGACCCGGCGGACGTCCTGACCGCGCTGCCCAGCCTCAGCACCGGCGACATGGGCTCGGCCCTGCTGGTGGAGGCGAGCGGCCGCCCCGGCATCGTCGGTTCGCGCTTCTTCGCCAACTCCTGGGGCTGGCGGGCGGCGACGCTGCCCAACCCCTACGCGCAGCACCGCAGGCTCGGTCATCTGCGCATCGACTCCGCGCAGTTGGTCGGCTCGTTCGAGGGACTGCCCGGCAAGGTGCGCGGAGCGCTCAAGGAGTTCGGCGTCGCGAGCGACGACTTGGACCTCGTCTGTGTGCACCAGCCGTCCGTGCCGTTCACCCGGGTCGTCTGCGACTGGGTGGGCGTGGACCCGGCCCGGATCCTGGCCACCTTCCCGGCCCACGGCAACGTGGCGACCAACACCATCCCGCTCCAGCTGGCCACCGCCCTGGAGAACGGCCGGCTGCGACGCGGCGACCTGGTCGGCATGTTCGGCTTCGCGAGCGGGGCCAGCGCCGGAGTGGTCGTCTGCCGGTGGTGACCATTCGCTCCGGGAACGCCCCCGCCTCGTCCGAACCCGTACGAACCCGAAAGCCACCCCCATGACCTCATCACCCGCCGACGTCCGGGTGCCCGGACCTCCCCGCATCCCACCCCTGCCGCCGTGCGACTGGCCGGCGCCGCTGCGCTCCCTCCTGGCGGACTCCCACAAGGACGGAGCCGGCCGGCTCAACCTCTTCGGAACCCTCGCCCATCACCCGGCCCTCGCCCACGCGTGGCTCTCCCTCGCCCGTGTACTCACCCACGAAGGCACGCTCGGTGACCGCCGACGTGAGCTGGCCGTCCTGCGCACCGCCCACCGGCTGGGCGGCACCTTCGTCCACGAGCGCCACCGCACGCCGGCGACGGAGGCCGGACTGACGCCGGAGGAGATCGTGGCCACGGCGGCGGACCCGGACGCCCACCCCTGGACGGCGGAGGAACGCGCGCTCCTGGAGACCTGCGACCTGCTCGCCGACAACTCCGCGGTGCCGGACGGACTCTGGCAGCGGCTCGTGCGCTTCCTGAGCCCGGAGCAGCTGATCGAACTGCTGGTCCTGACCGGCCAGACCGCCGCCATGTGCACCACCCTCGGCGTCCTGCGCACCCCCTCCGACGACGGCGCCGGACGTCCGCACCTCACCGTCCGTGTGGACAGGGAACTCTGCTGCGGCGCGGGACAGTGCGTCGGCGCCGCGCCGGAGGTGTTCGACCAGAGCGACACCGACGGACGCGTCACCCTCCTCGTACCGGAGCCCGACCAGAGGCATGCCGGCGATGTGCGCCTGGCCGCGGACCTGTGCCCCAGTGGTGCCATCACCCTCATGGACGTCACGTGACCCCCCACCAGGAGACAGCCCGGCTCATGACCACCACCGTCCCCGCGCCCGCCCCCGCACTCAATCTCCCTGCCCCTTACGGCAGTTGCCCTTTCGACCCACCCCCGGCCTACACGGCCGCCGCCCATGGGGCCGCCGTCACCCGTGCCGTGCTGCCGGACGGCACCGCATGCTGGCTCGTCACCGGATACGAGGAGGTCCGCGCCGTGCTGGCCGACCCCCGATTCAGCGCCGACGCCCGCACTCCCGGGTTCCCCTTCCTCTCGGCGGGGCAGCGGGAACTGGCGACCGCGAAGCCCAGCTTCATCCGCATGGACGACCCCGAACACGCCCGTCTGCGCCGTATGGTCACCAAGGACTTCCTGGTCAAGCGCATCGAGGAACTGCGCCCCGGCATCCAGGACATCGTCGACGGAGCCGTGGACCGGATGACGGACGGACGCACCTCGGCGGACCTCGTCGCCGACTTCGCCCTGCCCATCCCGTCCCTGGTCATCTGTCTGATGCTGGGGGTGCCCTACGAGGACCACGACCTGTTCCAGTCGCTCAGCCGCACCCTGCTCGACAACCGGACGACCCGCAAGCGCGCCGAGCAGGCGCACGCGCAACTCATGGACTATCTGGCGGAGTTGGCCGAGGACAAGCGTCACCGGCCGGGGGACGACATCCTGAGCCGTCTGGTGGCCCGCGACGACCTCACCCCCCAGGAGACGGCGTCACTCGGATTCCTGCTGCTCGTCACCGGTCACGAGAGCACCGCGAACATGGCGGCCGTCAGCGTGCTCGCCCTGCTGCGCGACCCCGGGCAGGCCGCGCTCCTGCGCGACGATCCGGAACGCGTCCGGGGGGCCGTCGAGGAACTCCTGCGCCACCTGACCATCATCCACCTCGGCCTGGGCCGTGCGGCGACCTGCTCCGTCGAGGTGGGCGGGGTCACCATCCCGGCAGGAGACGGGGTGATCTGCATGCTCTCCACCGCCAACCGTGAACCGGCGCTGTTCGCGACGGAGGGTGGCACCTGCCCCTCCGAGCTCGATCTCACCCGGGACGCGCGGCGGCATGTGGCCTTCGGCTACGGCATCCACCAGTGCCTGGGCCAGACGCTGGCCAGGGTCGAACTTCAGATCATCCTCACCACCTTGCTGCGACGGCTGCCCGGACTGCGTCTGGCGACGTCCCCGGACGAACTCGTCTACAACCGGGACGCCATCGTCTACGGTCTTCGCGCGCTGCCGGTGACCTGGTAGCCGTGAGCGTGCCGGGCGCGGAGGCGCGGAAACGCCGCGTCGCAGGCCCGGCGGCACCGCGTCTCCGCGTGCACGGTGACGCCCGTGTGCCGCCCCGGCCCGGGAGCCGATCCCCGAGGGTGAAGGACGGCCGCGTCACTGGCCGGGCGAGCCGTGCCGGCGCGCACTGCCGGTCCTGGCCTCGAGCGCGTGCAGCACGGCCACCATGTCCTCACCGCCGTGTCCCTGGGCCACGGTCTCGTCGAAGAGCGCGTGACAGATGTCGAGGAGCGGCGAGGCCAGACCGGCCTTTCGGGCGGCGTCCGCGATCAGCCGGTTGTTCTTGAGGACGTCCGTGGTCGCCGCCTGCACGGCGAAGTCGCGGGCGAGCAGTTTCGGTGCCTTCCCACGGGACACGGCGCTGGCCATCGGACCCGCGTCCAGGACGTTCTGGAGCAGGCGCTGGTCCAGCCCGAGCCGGTCGGCGAAGTGGAAGGCCTCGGTCAGACCGGTGACGAGTGTGATCAGGAACAGGTTCACCGAGAACTTCATCAGCAGCGCGCAGGGGACGGGGCCGCAGTCGAACTGTTCGCGGCACAGGGGAGCGAGCAGCGGGCGCACCGCCTTCACGGTCTCGGCGTCACCGGCCAGCATCACCACCAACTGGCCCTGCTCCGCCGGGACTCGGGAGCCGGAGACCGGGGCCTCGGCATAGCGTCCGCCCGCGGAGCGGATGTCGTCTCCCAGGGCGGCGGAGTACTCCGGCGAGACCGTTCCCATGTGGACGACGGTGTGTCCGGCGACGCGTGCGGCGAAGTCCGGGGTCCCACGACCCAGGACGGCGTCGACGGAGGCCTCGTCGGCCAGCATGAGCAGGACGGTGTCCGCCCGGTCGAACACCTCACCGGGGCTCGCCGCGATCTCGGCTCCGGCGGAGCGGAGGGGATCGCACCTCGCCGGGGTGCGGTTCCAGACGACGAGGGGGGTGCCCGCGCGGGCGAGGTTGAGCGCCATGGGCCGTCCCATGACCCCGAGGCCGATGAAACCCACGTACACCACGCACCACCGCTTCCGTTCCGCGACCGGGAGGCCGGGCGGCCCACCGCGGCGCGCGGGGGGGGCGCGGGGGGGCCCGCGCCCGCGCCCCCCGA
>NZ_JBHWEL010000001.1:348265-367829 GCF_042734135.1 Streptomyces sp. NPDC059668
TCCTCTAACAGCGCCCACCACACCCCCCCCGCCCAGGGGGTGGCGCGCCGCCGGGGGGCGCGCCCGCGGGGGGGGCGGCGCGGGGGCCCGGGGGGGCCCCCCGTTCGCCGCCCCCGACTATGACGGCGGTCATAGTAGCCGGTTCTATGACGGTGGTCATAGAGTCGTCTCCAGGCAGCTCGTGGAACGGTGGTGGAGGTCGGGATGGCGGTGTCCGAACGAGGGCCGCGGGAGCGGATGGTCTTCAGCGCGGCCCAGCTCATCCGGCGCGACGGCGTCGCCGCCGCGGGCATGAGGGAGGTGGCCGAGCACGCACGGGCACCGCGCGGCTCGCTCCAGCACTACTTCCCCGGCGGCAAGGAACAGCTCGTCAACGAGGCCGTGGGCTGGGCGGGTCGCTACGCGGGCAACCGGGTCGCCCGCTTCCTCGCCGCGCTGCCCGAGCCCACGCCCAGCGGTCTCTTCGCCGGGATGGTTCACCAGTGGACCGAGGAGTACCGGACCGCCGGCTTCGCGGGGGGCTGCCCGGTGGCCGCCGCCACGGTGGACCGCGCGGAGTCCACCGTCTCCACGCGGGAGGCCGCGTCCGCCGCCTTCACCACCTGGACCGGCGCGGTGTCCCGGGCGCTGTCGGACATGGGTGTGCCCGAGGATCGCTCGGACGCCCTCGCCACCCTCATGATCAGTGCCCTGGAGGGCGCGATCCTCGTGGCCCGGGCCGAACGGGACGTCCGCGCTCTGACGACCGTGAGCGAGGAACTGGGCCCCCTGCTGGACGCCGCGGTGAGCAAGGCGGAGTGACCGCCGTCCTCACTTGGGGCGTCATGGGGCCGGCCGGGACGTGGTGGGCCGCGGCGATTACGCAACTGGAGGCGCGACGAGGGATGTCGGCACCCGTGCGGCGGTGACCTTTCCGGGCCTCGCCGGCGGGGGAGTGCGGCTCAGCGGGCCATGAAAGGGCCGAGTTCGTCCGACTTCCGGCACAGGGAGGCCGCCCAAGTCTCCTGATCGGGAGCCGGAGGCGCAGGGACCTGGACGTCTGTGAGCCCGGTCTGCGCGGCGCCCCCGGCCGGGTTCCAGGCGACCTCGATGTCGGCCCTCCGCGCGAGGACCAGCACCGTGCAGACGAACCCTTCGGACAGGGCGATCATGACGCCATGTGTGGTGGCGCGATGCCGTGCCAGCAGCGCGTCGGCGAACGCCTTGAACGCGACCGGGGCGATCTCGCTCTCGTCCGCCTCCATGGGGCCGATGCCTGAGGGCATCCCCAATTCGGCCTCGAAGAGGGCTACTTGGCGCAGGAACAGCCGGGACGCTCCGTTGGACGGGTTCCACAGCGTCCGGCCGCCCATGTCGTAGTACTGGCTCACCGGGGCATCTCTCCGCTCGTCACCGGGACAGCGTAGCCAGGCGGGCGGCGGTCGCCGTGGGGGAACCGCGGGACATGACGGCACGGCACGGGAGAGCACGGGACAGGGCAGTACGGGGTCGGGGGGATTGGTCAGGGAAGCACGCCCGCGGTGGTCCCCACGGTGTGACGCAGCCGGGCGGCGTCCTGACTGGGCGGCGCGCCGAACTGGCGGCGGTACTCCCGGCTGAACTGTGACGGGCTGTCGTACCCGACGCGATGGCCGACCCCGGTGATGTCGTGGGGGTGGACGGCGAGCAGGAGCCGGGCCTCCTGCAGCCGGATCTGCTTCTGGAACCGGATGGGACTCATCGCGGTCACCGCCTGGAAGTTGCGGTAGAAGGCGGAGACGCTCATGCCCGAAAGCTGCGCCACCTCCTCGACCCGGAACGGCTGCGCGTAGTGGTCGCGGATCCAGCGCACGGCCCGCGCGACATGGCTGAGGCTGCTGTCGGCGAGGCCGAGCTGGCGCACGATCCCGCCCTGCTCACCGGTGATCAGCCGCCACAGGATCTCGCGCTTGACCATCGGCGCGAGCACCGTCCGGTCACGCGGCTCGTCGAGCAGGCGCAGCAGCCTGACCACGGCGTCGAGCAGCTGGTCCGGAGCGTCGCTGACGGCGATGCCCGGCAACGCGGCGCCGCCTGCGCGGGGAGCGTCCGAGGACCCTGCCTCCAGCAGCAGTTCGGCGACCGCGGACGGTTCCAGTGTCAGACCGAACCCCAGTGCGGGACGCTCCGGGCAGGCTCCGACGAACTGGCCGGTCACGGGCAGGTCCACCGACGCGACGAGGTACTGCCCGGCTCGGTACTCGAACATCCGGTCCCCCAGCGCGAGGCGCTTGGCGCCCTGGGCGATGACCGCCAGCACCGTGCCGGACATCGAGGGGGCCGGGGGGTCGGACCGCTCGACCTTCGAGATGAGGACTCCGTCGATGGCGGTGGTCCAGTCGGGCCGCACATGGCGGTCCAGCAGGGTTCGGAGCTCTTCGAGGCACATGCCCCCATTGCAGCACGGTCGGCACGTCGCGTTCCCGTACGAGAGAGGATCGTGCAAGGGGCAGCCAGCATCATTCTACCGTCTGCACAGGTCAGGGGCTTGAATGGAATCACTGGAATCCCGGTGAAGGCGAGCGACCTCCACTTGAGGACAACAGACCATCGACCTCACCAGCGGAAGAAGGCAGTCATGATCGCCCACTACGGATTCAGCGCCACCCTGACCGCGAAGCCCGGAACGGGTACGCAGCTGACCGACCTCCTGCTGACCGGCCTGAGTGACGGCAGCCCCGGCGCGAGCGAGTTCTGCGTCGTCTATCTCGTCTGCCGTTCGGCGTCCGACCCCGACGTCGTCCATGTCACCGAGGGCTGGACCAGCGAGGAGGACCACCACCGGATCTTCGCCGGCGAAGCCGCGCAGGCCATCGTGGAGCGGATCGGCGGGATGCTGGCCAAGGAGCCCGAGTACACCGACTACGTACCGGTCCGGGGCAAGGCCGCCTTCTGAGAGCGCGCCGCTCGACCACCCCGTAGCCCGCCCCTCCGGCCGGCCGCCACTCGGCGCGGCCCGACGCCCCTCCCCATGGTTCCCGGACATCCGGCACAGCCCGACGAAAGGTAGTTCCCGTGACGACCGTACGACCCGACGTGGACCCCGAACTGCGGTCCCTGCTCGCCGACTTGCCCCTCATGAGCCGGCTCGACCCCGAAGTACTCGCCCAGTTGCGCCGGTTCCCGTCCGCGCCGGTCGAATCCCTCCTCGCAGGCCGCCAGGCCGACCACCGCGAGGTCACCGTGCCGGGTGAGGACGGTGCGCGGATTCCCCTGTCGGTCTTCACGCCGTCCGGTTCCTCCCGTGTCACCGGGGCGCCGTGCGTCCTGTGGCTGCACGGCGGCGGGATGGTCATGGGGGACCGCTTCTCCCAGATCGACATACCACTGGAGTGGCTCGACCTGTTCGGCGCCGTCGTGATCTCCGTGGACTACCGGTTGGCGCCCGAGGCCCACGGAACGACGCCGGTCGACGACTGCTACCGGAGCCTCCTCTGGATCGAGGAGCACGCCGGCGAACTGGGCATCGACCCCACCCGTATCGTCGTGGCCGGAGTCAGCGCCGGCGGTGGTCTCGCCGCCGGGGTCGCGCTGATGGCACGCGACCGGGGTACCACGCCGATCGCCGCCCAGGTGCTCGTCTGTCCCATGCTCGACCACCGCAACATCACCACGTCGAGTCGTCAGTACTCCGGGAGCCCCGGCGTCTGGACCCGTGAGATGAACGAGTTCGCCTGGCGCTCGGTTCTCGGTGATCTCCGCGACGAACAGGTGCCCGGTCATGTCTCACCCGCGGTGGCCGAAGACCTCTCGGGACTGCCGACCACGTACATCGACGCCGGCTCGGCCGAAGTCTTCCGCGACGAGGACGTCGCCTACGCCACCCGGATCTGGGCCGCCGGGGGCCAGGCGGAACTGCACATCTGGGCGGGCGGGTTCCACGGATTCGACGCGCTGTACCCGCAGGCTCGCGTCTCGGCCGGGGCCCGCCGGGCACGCAACGACTGGCTGGCCCGAGTTCTGTCAGCGGCTGGAGGGGACGCGGCGTGACCGGTGCTCCCGGCGGGCCGCGCGACTCCCGGCGGGCCGCGCGGCGTTCGGGCGACGGTCGCTGCCCGACGGTCGTGGCGGCCCGTCCGGTGCGACTCGGTGACGGTCCCGGCGGGCCGCCCGGTGCGCCGGTGAAGGCGACGGGCGGTCGGTCACGGTCGTTCGGGTGACCGTCGTGTCGGACCGTCGTGCCGGTCGGTGTTGGTCGGTGGGGGTCGTGGCGGCCAGGTCAGGCGCGGCTCGGTGAAGGCTCCGGTTCGGAGAGGCCCGCTCGCGCGCGGCGGGGGAGCAGCAGCGGGGTCGCCAGCAGGAGCACACCGGCCAGCCCGATGGCCGTACGGGGGCCGAGCAGGCTGCCCAGCACTCCCCAGCCGGCCGTCAGGAGCGCGGCCGAGCCCTTTGTCGTCACCGCCCAGGCGGACAGCGTGCGGGTGACCCGGTCGGTCGCGGTGCGCTCGAGCCGGTACGTGGCGTACACGGGATTGAAGACCCCGCAGCAGAAGATGAGCCCGAGTTCGACGCCCACCACGAGCAGGAGGCCGCCGGTGCCCGGCCCGACGAAGGCCAGGCCGACCGGCCAGAGCGCGCGCAGCGCCCCGGCCGCGACCAGGACCCGGTGCTGCCCGAACCGGGCGACGAGCGGTCGGGCCAGCCGCGAACCGAGCAGACCGCCGATGGAGGGCGCGGCGAACGCGAGGCCGTACTGCCACGGTGCGAACCCGAGCGGGCCGAGCATCAGGACGGCCAGCAGCGGCTGCGTGGCCATCACCAGTCCGTTGAACAGGGCGGTGTTGAAGAAGAGCGGACGCAGAGCCGCGTCGGCGAGGACGAACCGCCAGCCGTCGAGCAGGTCCCCGGCGCGCATGCGTGCGCCCTCCCGGCGTTCGGGCGGCGGCTCGTGCCCGCCCGCCGCGCGGAGGCCCAGCGCCGAGAGCAGGTAGCTGACCGCGTCGGCCACCACCGTCGCCACCGGACCGAGGAGCCCGATCGCGGCGCCGCCGAGCGGGGGCCCGATGATCGTGGTCGTCCATGCCGTGGACTCGAACCGGGCGTTGGCGACGAGCAGGTCCCCGGCCGGCAGCAGCGTCTTCAGGTACGCGCCGGATGCGGCCCGGAAGGTGATGTCCGCCGCCACGACGACGACCGAGACCAGCAGGAGCTGGAGGAAGGTGAGCGCGCCGAGCGCGAACGCGGCGGGAATCGTCAGCAGCGCCGCGAACCGCACCAGATCCATCGCGATCAGCACCGTCCGCTTGCGACGGAACTCCACCCAAGGACCGAGCGGCACCGCCACGGCCGCGCCCACCGCGGCCCCCACGGAGGACAGCGCGGCGACCTCGGCCGGACCGGAGTGCAGCACCCGGACGGCGATCAGCGGGAACGCGCCGAAGGCGAGCCACGTGCCGAGCGCGCTGGTTGCGTACGCTCCCCAGAACCATCCGAACCGCCGCCCCAGCCGGTGTCCGCGCAGCTGCCCGATCCGGTGCCGGCGCAGACGTCCCAGCCGGTCTCCGCTTCTCACGTCCGCCGTCTCTCCCCACTCACCCGCACAACCGATCCGCGACCGGAAGCATCAAAGCGAGCGTCGCACCCAGGGGTCAAACAACCGCGGGGCCGACCGGACACAACCAATGGTTGTGCCCCTAGGCTGTCGGCATGGACCTCGACACCGTCCGGACCTTCGTCGCCGCCGCCGACGCGGGACAGTTCCAGGAGGCCGCCGCCGAGCTGGCGGTCACCCAGCAGGCCGTCTCCAAGCGCATCGCCGCGCTGGAGCGCAACCTCGGCGTGCGGCTGTTCACCCGCACCGCGCGGGGTGCCGAACTCACCATCGACGGGCAGGCGTTCCTGCCCCACGCACGCGAGCTGCTGCGCGTCGCGGAACGCGCGGTCGCGTCCGTGCGCACCGGTCGCCGTCCGCTGCGCGTCGACGTGATCGCCTCCCGCGGCGCGGCGGCGGGCCTGCTGCGCGACTTCCACCGCGCCCACCCCGAGATCGATCTCGACGTGGTGATGCTGTTCGACATCGAGACGGCCGTCGCCGCCGTCCGCTCGGGTGCGATCGACGCGTCGTTCCGCGCCGTCGCCGTGCCCGGCCGGCCCCTTCCCACGGACGTCGAGTCCGTCCGGGTGCTCGACGAACCCCTGGAGCTCCTCACCGGTCCCGCACACGCGCTGGCGGGCGCCCGGTCGGTGACCGTCGCTCAGCTCGTGGGGCACCGGATCTGGATGCCGGGCATCGTCCCCGGTACCGAGTGGGCCGCCTATTACGACGACCTCGTCGCCGAGTTCGGCCTCACCATCGAGGCGACCGGCCCCAACTTCGGCTCCGACGCGCTCCTCGACACCATCGCCGACACCCCGGCCCTGGCCACCTTCATGGGCGGGCGGACCCGCCTCGTCTGGCCCGCCGGCCACGGCCTGCGCCGCATCCCGGTGACCGACCCGACGCCCGTCTACCCGCACTCGCTCGTCTGGCATCGCGACAACCCCCACCCCGCGCTGCCCGGCCTGCGCGCCCACCTCGCCGCCACGACGCCGGCCCACGACGCCGCCGGGACCTGGACGCCGGACTGGGTGCTTCCGCGCTGAACGCCGCGTCCGTGCGGCCGGTCCCGGCCGGGCACCGGCGCACGCGGACGCCGTCCCCCGAGGGAGGCGCTCGGCGGACGGCCCGTACTCAGTCCCCGCCCAGCCGCGCGCGAGCCGGTCGCCCGCGGCGTGCGACGGCGGGGGCGGGCCGGACGAGGCCCAGCGGGGGCGTGCGCTTGACGGCGCGGCTGACGATGGCCGTCTCGACCTGTGTGATCCCCAGGCCGACCAGGTCGCCGGAGAGGAAGCCGTAGAGGGCGGGAAGGTCGGGGAAGTAGGCCGCGGCGTGCAGGTTCGAGGGGCCCGAGGTCGCGAACGCGCCGTGCACCGAAGGATGGTCGGCCAGTGCCTGTCCCGCCGCGGCCAGGTGATCGGGGGCCACGTGCAGCAGGAGCTTGGCCTCGATGGGCAGCCCGATGCGGCGGGGGTCGACCAGGACCTGGGTGACCAGACGTCCCTGGGCCGTCAGCCGGGAGATCCGCCGGCGGACCGTCGTCTCCGGGTGACCGGTGTGCGCGGCCAGGGCCGCGGCGGAGAGGCGCGCGTCGGGGGTGAGGGCGTCGATGAGGGCCTGTTCGAGGGGATCGGTGTCGACGCCGTACGGGCCCGGGGAGCCGGGGGACGCGGGCCCGGGGTCCGGCTCGGCGGGGCTCAGGGCGGCGCGCTCGGCCGGCGTCAGGACGGCATGACGCCACTCGGAGGTGAGCCGGAAGACGTGCAGGATGGTGGCGCTCTCCAGAGACGTGACCGCCTGGGTGGAGGGCAGCTGGCGGAAGACCAGCGGGTCGCGCGAACCCGGCTCCGTACGGGCCACCGCGAAGATCTCGTCACCCGAGGTGGTGACGTCGATGAACGGGATGTCCTCACGCGCCGCGAGGGCGGCCACGATGGTGTCGAGCTTTCCCCGCAGCACCCGTATCCGCAGGAACAGAGCCCCGGCGGAACCCCCGTTGCGCGGTCGCGCGACCGGTGAGATCACCACGCGCACGGTGCCGTCGGCGGTGAACGCGTGCAGGCGGCGGCGCACCGTGACGGGGCTGAGGTCCAGCACCTGGGCCGCCCGTTCCGCGGTGAGACGGCCGTCCCACTGCAGGGCGGCCACCAGCCGCTGGTCGGTGGGGCTGAGTACGGAATCCGCCGACACGTCTGCCATGGCGGCAAGTTTCGCCCATTCCGGGGCCTCGCGCGGCCGGTCCTGAGGACCTCGCCCCAACCATGGATGTCACCCGCTCCACGCCGTCCCCGACAAGCGTCGGCGGACCCGAACCTGGAAGGAGGACCCGATGATCCTCGACCCGCACAACTGGATGCCCTTCCTGATCGGCTGACGACCGGCTACCGGCCACCGGCAACTGGCGACCCGCAACCAGCAGCCGGCGGACCACAGTTGCCGGGTCGCCGTCCGCGACCCGGCAGGGCGGCCCCGCGGCGCGGCCAAGGCTCGTGCTGGGCCGCGGGCCGCCCTCGCCACGCGGAAACCGCGAGAGTCCCGAGAACGACGGATCGACCCACCACCCACGGAGGTCCCTGTGCCCATGTCCGGTCAACGCGAAAAAGTACGCTTCGCCAGCGGCGACACCACGTGCGCCGCCTGGCACTATCCGGGGACCAACGGCGGCTGCGTGATCATGGCCGGCGGGACCGCCGTGACGAAGGAACCCGCCTCGGATCTCTTCGCCCGGCGGTTCAGCGACGCAGGTTTCGCCGTCCTGGCCTTCGACCACCGGCGGTTCGGGGAGAGCGGTGGCGCGCCGCGCCAGGTCGTCCGCCTGGGCGACCAACTCGCCGACTGGCAGGCCGCGATCGACTTCGCGTCCGGTCTCCCCGACGTCGACCCCGGCGGAATCTCGCTCTGGGGCTTCTCCCTCGGGGGCGGCCACGTCTTCCGCGTCGCGGCCGACAACCCGCGGCTGGCCTCCGTGATCGCGCAGTCGCCCCTCGTCGACGGCCGGGCGGCGGCTCCCAACGCGCTGCGCTCCATGACACCTCTCGCGTTGCTACGGCTCTTCGGCCGCGCCGTCGCGGACGCGCTCGGCGGCCTCCTCGGACGGCCTCCGCTGCTGGTCCCCACCGCCGGAGTACGCGGCGCCGTCGCGTCGCTCACCACGCCCGACGCCATGGACGGTGACCGGGCCCTGGACCCGGGCCATCGCTATCCGGACTGGGAGCAGACGGTCGCCGCACGGATCGCGCTGCGGATCGGCGGATACCGGCCCGGCCTCCATGCCTCCCGGATCCGGTGCCCCCTGCTGGTGGTCGTCTGCGACCAGGACCTGAGCGCGCCCCCGGGCCCCGCCGTCGAGGCGGCCCGCAACGCTCCGGCGGCCGAGGTGGTGCACCTGACGGGCCGTCACTACGCCCCGTTCCTGGAGGCACATGAAGAGGCGGTCGAGGCGGAGATCGCGTTCCTGCAGAAGCATCTGGTCCGCGCGACCGCCTAGGTGTATCGACCCGCGGGGTCGTCGAAGCGTGGCTGTAGGGTCCTGATCCGCTGGCGCGTCCGCGCCGTCACGAAGGACGTCGAACCCCCGTCCCGAGCCCGAGGACGGCGGTACCGCCACCTCATGAGGACACATGAAGTGGCGCTTCCGCACGCCTACTTGGCGATCCGACGGTCCGTCGCGGCGGAATCCCGGTGGCTCCAGGCGGGGATGTCCTCGCAGGCCTGGAGCCAGGCAGCCGGCAGCGCACCCGTGCCTGTCCGGGCCGCTACGACGCCACCCGCGATGGCGCAGGTGGTGTCGCGGTCGCCCCACCCGGCGACCGTCTGCCACAACGCCTCGAAGAGATCGTCCAGATGTCCCGCGGCGGACCACAGGGCGTACGGCACCGTGTCCGGGGCCGAGATCAGTGTTCCCGAACCCAGTACGGACGCCGCGTGGCGCACCGATGTGCGCGGCGAGAATCCCGCGGCCACCAGCAGCCCGGAGCGGACGTCACTGTCCGGTACGTGCGCGGCGGTCTCCCGCAGGAACTCCGCGCGCGACGCGGTGTCCCAGGCCTCGTCGGCGGACGCCAGCGCCGCGGCGACCGCCACGGCCACGGCTCCCGCGACCGCCTCCGGGTGGGAGTGGGTGGCCACCGCGGACAGCCGGGCCTGCTCACACACCACCGACAGGTCGTCCCGGAACCACGCGCCCAGAGGCGCGACCCGCATCGCGGCGCCGTTGCCGTGGGAACCCTGTCCGCCGAACTGCGCCGTGGTGACGGCCTGCCAGTCCTCCCCCTCACCGACGCGCCGCAGCACACCGTGCATGGACGGACCGTACTTGCGTCCCGGGTCCCGGGCGTACTCGGCGGCGAACTCCTTCGCCAGGTCGCCAGGCCGGACCTCCCCATGGGTCACGAGGTGTGCGAACAGGACGAACGCCATCGCGGAGTCGTCCGTCCACGACCACGGCGCCGGACGCGACCGCCGCGCCGCCCATTGGCCTTCGGTGTCCTCGTCGGAGCGGGTGAACCAGCTGTCGCCGAAGGCGTCGCCCATCACCAGGCCGTCCAGGCTGTCTCGGGCGTACTGCGGACCGGTCATGGCGGAGCTCCTCCGGATCGTCGATGACCTCGGCATTCTCGCCGTACGCGAGGCCGGCGGGCGACCGGATTACCTCGTAGCGCCGGTTGCAGTAGGACGGGCGGGACAGCGTGGCGCCGGTGGGAGGGGCCTCGCCCAGGATCGCGGCGGTTCCCGCGGTGACCGCGGGCCGGACCGGGCTGAGGAAGCAAGGCCGCGAGCAAGGCCGTGAGCAAGGCCATGGGAAAGGCCGTCCCACGATCGGAACCGGTGCCGCCGTTCGCTCATCCTGTACCCAGGGTGGGTCTGCTCGTTCACCCTCCAGCGGACACGACAGACGGGGGTGGGGGCGCATCACACGGCAGGTCACGCATTCCGACCCGGTCTGTTCCTCCCCCGACCTCGCGCACTTGGAGAGGGCCGTCACCATGCCTGTGGCCACCAGTCCCCGCTTCAGCATCCTGTCCGAGGCCTTCGCCGCAGACCCCTACCGCCACTTCGCACGGCTGAGGGAAGACTCTCCGGTGCACCACGAGCCGGCGATCGACAGCTACTTCCTCTCCCGCCACCAGGACGTCAAGCGCGTCCTCACCGACCATGAGGCGTTCACCACCCGGACGCTTCAGGTGCGCGCCGAGCCGGTGATGCGCGGGCCGGTCCTCGCCCAGATGACCGGCGCCGAGCACACCGCCAAGCGGAAGATCGTCGTACGGAGTTTCACCGGCCAGGCCCTCCAGCGCCAGACACGCGCCGTCCACGCCAACGCAGCCGAACTCATGGCCCCCTTCCTGCCCCGGGGCCGGATGGACCTCGTCAACGACTTCGGCAAGCCCCTCGCCGTCCACGTGACGCTCGATGTCCTCGGTCTGGACCGGGCGGACCGGCGACAGGTGGCCGCCTGGCACAGCGGGGTGGCCGAGTTCATCACCAGCATGACGCTCACCCCCGAGCGCCGCCGCCACTGCATGGACTGCGCGGAGCAGCTGGAGGCCCATCTCGCACCCGTCATCGAACAGCGGCGCCGCCACCCCGGCGAGGACCTGATATCGAGGCTCTGCGCCGCCGAGTTCGACGGCGTCGCCATGAGCGACCGCGACGTCACCGCGTTGATCATCAACGTGCTGGCCGCCGCCACCGAACCCGCGGACAAGACCCTCGCCCTGCTCTTCAGGCACCTGATCGACCACCCGGAGCAGATGGCGCAGGTCCGCCAGGACCCGGACCTGCTGACCGCCGCGATCGCCGAGACCCTGCGCTTCACCCCACCGGTCCAGCTCGTGCCCCGCGAGGCGGAGCGGGACACGGTGTTCGCCGGCACCACCGTCCCGGCGGGCGCCACCGTCTTCTGCATGATCGGCGCGGCCAACCGTGACCCCGAAGCCTTCACCGCCCCGGACACCTTCGACATCCACCGCCCGGACCTGGGCGCCGCCCGCTCCTTCACCGCGGCCGCCCAGCACCTGGCCTTCGGCACCGGACTCCACCAGTGCGTCGGCGCGGCCTTCGCGCGCGCCGAGATCGAGACCGTGGCCGCGATGCTCCTGCCCCTGCTCGACCGGGTCCGCTACAGCCCCGGGTTCCGCTACCAGGAGACCGGCCTGTACACCCGGGGCCCCGTCTCCCTGCCGCTGGACTTCACCCCGTCCACGAAGACCGCGCCGGCCATGACCGCCGGCCCCTGACCCCGGCCTGTCCGGGTCCTGCCCGACGTCCCGCCCGCCACCGAGCGGGCGGCCGGACACGACAACTCCATGCCCCTACTCCCTCAGGCGAACACAGCGATGAAACCGACCGACATCACCCGCGCCATCAACGACCTGCTGTTCGAACCGGGCCTCGACCTCGCCGAAGCCCTCGACCGGCACTTCACCCCCGACTACCGTCAGCGCACCGACGGCGAGTGGAGCGACCGGACCGCCTTCACCCAGCACATGACCCGCCTCCGCTCCCTGATCCGCAGCGGACACATAGAGGTCCACGACGAACTCCGGGACGGACTGCGTTACGCCGACCGGCACACCGTCACCCTCACCCAGCACAACGGCCGGCTCTCCCGCACCGAGGTCTACCTCTTCGCCCAACTGGCCCCCGACGGCCGCTTCCACCGCGTCGAGGAAACCACCCTCCTGGTCACCGGCGACTCCGACGACGGGGACCTCGGGCGCATCAAGTGAGCGCCACAGGGCCTCCGTTCAGTGCTGGAGCAAGAAGACGAGGATTCGCCATGGTGTCCGTGGGAGAGAGACTGAGCAGCGCGCGCGGGCGTGCCTTCGTCGGCCGGGAGGAGGAACTCGGGCGCTTCGAGGCGGCCTTGGCCGCCGATCCGCAGGCACCGTTCGCGTTCTACGTGTACGGGCCGGGCGGCATCGGGAAGTCGACGCTGCTGAGGCGTCTGGCGGACCGCGCCCGTACGGCGGACCGGCCACTCGTCGAACTCGACGGCCGGTTCGTCAGCCGTGACCCGGCCGATTTCGAACGGGCCGCCGCGGCCTTCCTGGACGTTCCGGGCACAGTCCTGTTCGTGGACTCCTTCGAGCACTGCCAGTGGCTGGAGAGCTGGCTGTGGCACCACTTCCTGCCCCGCGCCGCGGACGACACCCTGGTCGTCCTCGGCGGACGGCGCGCTCCACAGCCTCAGTGGACCACCGACCCCGCCTGGTCCCGGCTCCTGCACGTGACCGAACTCCAGCCGTTCTCCGCCGAACAGGCCCGCGGTCTGCTGGCCGCGGCGCAGATCCGGCCCGAACTGCGCGACCGGGTACTGCGCTTCGCGGGCGGCAACCCCCTGGCCCTGTCCCTCGCCGCCGCCGCGGGATCGGCGGGCTGGTCCAGCGAGGAGATCTGGGCCCCGTCCGCGGACGTCCTGCGCACGCTGCTGGCGGGTCTGATCGGTGAGGTCCCCACGGCCGCCCACCGCCGCGCCCTGGAGGTCGGCGCACAGGCCCACTCGACGTCCGAGGAACTGCTCGCCGCCGTACTGCCCGAAGAGGACGTCCATCAGCTCTTCTCCTGGCTGCGGGACCTGCCCTTCATGGAGTCCACGCACCAGGGACTCCACCCGCACGACGCCGCACGCGAGACGCTCTGCGCCGACCTGCGCTGGCGCGCTCCGCACGCGTTCGAGGCGATACGCCGGCGCCTGGCGGACGAATACCTGCGCATCCTGCGCGAGGCCCCCGAAGAACGGGTGTGGACCGTCACCGACGAGCTCTTCTACCTCTTCCGGGAAGGCGAGGTCCTCGCCCGGGTCCGCACCTGGTCCCGCGAGGACGAGGTGCACGACCGCCCCCTGCACCCGGACGACATGGACGACGTACTGCGCATGGCCGAGGAGACCGAAGGAGCGGCCTCCGCGGAACTGGTGCGCTACTGGGCAGAGCGCCAGCCACGGGCCTTCAGCGTCTACCGGCTCGTGAGCACGGGCCGGATCGTGGCCTTCACGGCCCGCCTCGCCCTGCCTGCGCCACCCGACCCCCAGGACCTCGCCACCGACCCCGTCGTCGCCGCCGCATGGCGGTACACCGAGGCCACCGCCCCGGTGAGGCCCGGCGAACACATCGGCGTGAGCCGCTTCTCGATCTACCCCGAGCGCTACCAGGTGCCCTCGCGCGTCATCGACCTGAGCAGCTCCCGGGCCCAGGCCGAGGCGGCCCGTGCCCGCGGCCGCGCCTACGGTTTCGCCGTCTACCGGGACGCCGAGACCTGGGCCGAACGGGTCGCGGGCACCCTCCTCGACACCGGGGCGCGCCCGCGCGTGGGCGCGCACACCTACGGACTGTTCAGCGTCGACTGGCGGCAGGTCCCCGTGGAGAGCTGGCTCCTCCGCTTCATCGCGGCCCCCGACGCACCGGCGCCGTCCGGACCGTCGCCCATCTCACGCACCGCGTTCGACCAGGCCGTACGCGAAGCGCTGGCGCACTGGCGCGATCCGCGCGCCTTCGCCACGTGCGCCCTGATGCGCGCCCGTCTCGCGGCCGACCTCGGTGACCCCGTCGAGGAACTGCGCGCCCTGCTGCGCCAGGCCGTCGCCGACCTCGCCCACGAACCGCGCGGAGTGCGCGCCTGCGAGGCCCTGACGGCGGGCTACTTCTCCGGCGCGCCGACCCAGGAGGCCGCTGCCCGCCGCCTGGGCCTGCCGTACGGCACCTACCGCCGCCATCTGCGCCAGGGCCTGGACCTGCTCTACGAAGCCCTGTGGCAACAGGAGCTGCACGGCCCGCGATAGCGACCGGAAGCCGCACCCTCCGGCCGGCGCGAGTGGACGGGTGCGGACAGCAGTGGACAGTCCCCGCCCCCGCCGGGCCTGGAAAGTGGACACCGTCCGACACGAGCCTGTGCGGCATGAACGTTGCACGCACGCAGACGAACCAGGCATCACGCCGGGCGCCCCGGCCCGGAGTCGTGCTCGCGGCACTCGCCGCGGCGCAGTTCACCGTCATGCTCGCCACCTCGATCGTCAACGTGGCGCTTCCGCAGATCCGCGCCGGAGCCGGTCTGTCGGACGGCGGAACCACCTGGGTGGTCAACGCCTACGGACTCGCCTTCGGGGCACTGCTCTTGGCGGGCGGGAGGGCGGCCGACCTCCTCGGCCGCCGCCGGGTGCTGATCGCCGGACTCGCGCTGTTCGCCGCGGCTTCCCTGTCGGCGGGACTGGCCACCACCGCGGACGTGCTGATCGCCGCCCGCGCCGTCCAAGGACTCGCCGCCGCCGCCATCGCCCCTGCCGCACTCGCCCTGACGATGGACCAGTTCCCCTCCGGCCCGGGGCGCGGCAGGGCCCTGGGGGTGTGGGGTGCCGTCTCCGGCGCGGGAGGAGCGGGCGGCGTCCTGCTGGGCGGGGTGCTCACCCAGGCGTGGGGCTGGCCCTGGATCTTCCACGTGGCCGCGCTCGGAGCGGTGCTGGTCCTGGCCGCCGTGGCCGCGTTCGTGCCACGGACGATCGAGCGCGGGGCCGGGCGGTTCGACCTGCTGGGTACGGCCACCGTCACCCTCGCACTGACCTGCCTGGTCTGGAGCCTGACCACCGCACGCGGCGCCGGCTGGACCGACGAACGGGTGCTGGGCGCCCTCGGGGCCGCCGCCACCCTGCTCGCGGCCTTCGCCGTCATCGAGCGCCGCCGTCCGGACCCCCTGATCCCGCCACGCCTGTTCACCACCGGCCAGGTCGCGGCGGGCAACCTCCTGATGACACTGCTGGGTTCGGTGTGGATCGCCCTGTTCTTCTTTCTCCCGCTCTACCAGCAACAGGTACTCGGCTCCAGCCCCTTGGCCACCGGAGCGGGGCAACTCCCGCTCGCCTGCGCCAATATGCTCGGCGCCACCCTGGCACCGCGCGTCTCCCGGCGGATCGGCGGCCCCGCGACCGTGACCGCTGCCCTGCTCACCGAGGCGGCGGGCCTGCTCTGGCTGTCACGGATCAGCGCCCGCGGCAGCTACCTCACCGACCTCCTCGGCCCGAGTGTCCTCATCGGCCTGGGCCTCAGCATCGCCTTCGTCCAGCTCACCGCGCTCGCCGTGGAGGGCGTCCCACGGAAGGACGCGGGTCTGGCCGGCGGCCTGGTGAACACCACCCGCCAGGTCGGCGGCGCCGTCGGCCTCGCCGCCCTGGCCACCCTGGCCGGCTCCGTCACCGCTCACGCGTCCACCAGCCGGCCCCCTCTGGAAGCCCTCACCGCCGGCTACCGCAGCGTCTTCACCGTCGCCGCCGCGGTCCTGCTCGCGACAGCCCTCCTCGCCCCGCTCCTCACCCGCCGCACCGGCCGGCGGACCGCGAACGCCGCCGGCGGCCCGCAACCCGCCTGATTCCTGCCTCACCCGCATCCCGTGAACCGGCCGAATCCGGTGGAACCGACCGATCGGCCGCGTCACCGACCCATGTCATCAAGAAGGGACACCGGACCATGGTCACCATCGACGAGACCGCCCCCGTCATCGTCCGCCTGAGCATCGAGATCAACGCCCCGCTCGCGAGGGTGTGGGAGCTGCACACCGACATCGCGGCGTGGCCCACCTGGAACACGGACATCGACCGGGCCGCGCCCGACGGCCCCCTCACGACCGGCAGCCGCTTCACCTGGCGAACCCACGGCCTGGAGATCACCTCCACCGTGCGCGAACTCGTCCCCGGCGAGCGGATCGTGTGGGGCGGCCCCGCCGACGGCATCTCCGGCGTCCATGTGTGGACGTTCGAGGAGGACGGCGACCACGTCACCGTCCGCACCGAGGAGTCCTGGAGCGGCGCCCCGGTCGACGCAGCCGCCGACCACCTCGGCAAGGCCCTCCACGACTCCCTGGAGAACTGGCTCTCCCACCTCAAGTCCCGTGCCGAACAAGCCGTCTGACAGACAGTCCATCCACCGAAAGAGGTTCCCGTCATGACCGCTGCGAAGCCCTACCTGACCGGCCACTACACACCCGTCACCGACGAGGTCACCGCCACCGGACTCACCGTGGAGGGCACGCTGCCCCCCGAGCTGGACGGCCGGCTGATCCGCAACGGCCACAACCCCAAGCCCGGTGTCACCCCGACCCACTGGTTCAAGGGAAGCGGCATGGTCCACGGCATCCGCCTGCGTGCCGGCCGCGCCGAGTGGTACCGCAACCGCTGGGTGCACACCCCCGCCCTGGACGGCGCCCCCTACATGACCGAGAGGGGCCCGGACCTGACGGCCAGCGTCGCCGGCACCCACGTCATCGAGCACGGCGGACGGCTGCTCGCGCTGTGCGAGGCGAACGTCCCCTTCGAGCTCACCCGTGACCTGGACACGGTCGGCGCCTTCGACTTCGACGGCGCACTGCGCACCGCGATGACCGCGCACCCCAAGGAGGACCCGGTGACCGGGGAGCTCCACTTCTTCGGCTCCTCGCCGTTCCCGCCGTTCCTGACGTACTACGTCTCCGACGCCAAGGGAGAGATCGTCCACAGCGCCGAGATCCCGGGAGCGACCGCCTCGCTCAAGCACGACTTCGCCCTCACCCGTCGTCATGTGCTCTTCATCGAGGGAAACGTCACCTTCGATCCGGCCGAGCACTCCGGCATCCCCTACGGCTGGAGCGACCAGCAGCCCGCCCGTATCGGCGTCATGCCCCGCGGAGCGGACGGCGCCCGGCACATCCGCTGGTTCTCCGTCGAACCGGGCAACATGCTGCACGTCTCCAACGCGTACGAGGACGGCCAGGGCCGCATCGTCCTGGAGGGCCCCACCGTGGACCGCGAGGGCTTCCAACTGTCCTGGAACTGGTGGATCGGCGCCCCCGGCCGCGGCACCGAGCCCAACGCCCGTTCCTACACCCGACGTTGGGTCGTCGACACGGTCGTCGGCACCGTCGACGAGCAGATCGTCGACGACCTCGCGGTGGAGTTCCCGACCCTCAACGAGAAGTACCTGGGCACCGAGAACCGTTACCAGTACGCCATCTCCTTCCCCGACGAGAAGGGGTTCGGCGGCTACGGCGTCGTCAAGTACGACCGCACCACCGGCGCCCGCCGCATCCACCAGGCAGGCGACGCCCGGCTGCCCGGCGAAGCGGTCTTCGTCCCCGCCGCCGGAGCCACCCGCGAGGACGACGGCTACCTCCTGACCGTGGTCTCCGACTTGAAGCAGGACGCCTCCCAGCTGCTGGTCCTCGACGCCTCCGGCCTGGACCGCATCGCCACCGTCCACCTGCCCCGCCGGGTGCCCGCCGGGATCCACGGCTCCTGGATCCCCGACGCCGCCACGGGCGACGACGCCCAGGGCTGACAGCGGGCGAGGGCCCCGCCGCCGCCCGCACCACCTCGTACACCTCCTCGACTCCACACGGACCGGGGCACAGAGCAAGGAATCGCACGATGACAAGCAACCGGAAGTACGCGGGCTGGATCGCCGCCGGAGTCACCACGCTGGCGACCGCCCTCGCCGTACCGACGCTCGCCCAGGCGGACCAGGAAGGACACCGGCCCCCGGCCGCCGGCGACATCGACTGGCACGACTGCGCTGACGGCGACTTCAAGGGCATGCAGTGCGGAACGACTCGGGTACCGGTGGACTGGTCCCGCCCCCGTGGCGACAGCCTCACCCTCGCGCTGGTCCGCCGGCCCGCGGACGACAAGGCCGAGCGCAAGGGCACACTGCTCCTCAACGACGGCGCGGGCGGCTCCTCGATCGACCAGCTGCGGCTGGCGATGCACTTCCACCTGCCGGAGTTCGGTGGCGCCCTGACCCGCGACTTCGACCTCGTGGCCGTGGATCCGCGCGGTGTCGGCCACAGCACGCCGATCGTCTGCGGAGAACCTTCCAAACCGGCCGGCGTCAGCTACTTCCCCAAGGACGAGGCCGCCTTCGACGCGCTCAAGGCCCACAACCGGGCCTTCGCCGAGGACTGCCTGCGCCGCAACGGCCGGCTCGCCGCCCACGTCGACCTGACCAGCACGGCGCGGGACTTCGAGGCGGTCCGGATCGGGCTGGGCGAACGGCAGTTGAACTGGTACGGCATCCACTACAGCACGCTCCTGGGACGCACCTACGCCAAGCTCTACCCCGGCAGACTGCGCACCATGGTTCTCGACACCGCGCTGGACGACACCGGTTCGCCCCTGTCGCGGGTCACCCAGGAGGCGGCCACCGCCGGGACGGCCTTCGACCGCTTCGCCGCGTGGTGCGCGACCTCGAAGGACTGCGCCCTGTACGGGAAGGACGTCGCGGCCGAGTACGACGCCCTCGTCGCCCGGGCCGACCGTGATCCGATCCCGACCGGGACCACGGCCCACCAGCCGCTGACCGGTGAGGACATCCGCGAGGCCACCCAGGACCAGCTGACCCTGTCCGGTACCGCCTGGCCGGAGCTGGCGAAGACCATCGTCAACGCCCAGGGCGGCGACGCGACGGGCTTCACCCACGACCCGGACGACACCCTCGACCCGGTCCAGGTACAGGTGCCCGCCTGCCTGGACAACGCGCGCCCGGTGCAGACGCTCGCCCAGCTCACCCGGCTGCGGAAGGAGCTCGCCCGGGTGTCCCCGCACCTGGGTGGCGCCGTGCGCTCCTACAAGGCCGTCGCCGGCTGTCTCGCCTGGCCCACTCCGGCCGAGCCCGTCGAGGCGGGCGCCCCGGTCCACGGCGCACCGCCCGCACTGGTCCTGCAGTCCACCCACCAGGCCCTCGCCCCGTACCGCGCGGGCGCGGCCTTGGCCGCCCAACTGCCCGGCAGCGTCGTACTCGGCAGGGAAGGCGACGACTACAGCATGTTCCTGGTCTCCGAGTGCGCCCGGAAGGCCACCAACCGCTACCTGACCACCCGCGCGCTGCCCGCTCCCGGCACCCTCTGCACCGACTGAGAGGCCCCGCCCCGGCTCGCCGAAGGCGAACGTCGGCCGGGCACCCGAGGCCACCCGGCCACCCAAGTCTTCGGAGCCCACGCCGCGCCGCGACCGGCACGCGGGGGGGGGCGTGGGGGGTACCCAGCACTGAGAGC
>NZ_JBHWEL010000001.1:367839-430393 GCF_042734135.1 Streptomyces sp. NPDC059668
CTCGCCCCCCCCCGGGCTCCCCTATGGCCCCCGGCGGCCGGCCACCCGCGCCCACCCTCCCCCCCACTCTGTCGGCCCCCCCCTCGCGGGGCCCCCGCCGCTCGGAGGGCGGAGTGCGTGAACCACCGCACGGAAGACGTCGCCAGAAGGGTTCCGTCAGCTGAAGTGGACCTCGCTGAGGTCGATGGAGACCATGACCTGGTCCAGAAGCGGACGGCCCTCGGTGTCACGGCGGTAGGCCCGGCGTTTGGTGGGCAGCGTGATGCCGTCCGCTTCCGCGTGGTCGTGGACGTACTGCGCGGCGGCGAATCCGCCGGCCACGTCGACGTGGTAGTCGTGGCGCCGGAGGAGCCGGTCGGGGCCGAAGTAGAAGTCCTGGTGGGTGCTGTGGCTCGCGATCCGGTACGGGAAGGCGGCGCGCAGCCCCGGCCAGACCTCGTCCCCTTCCCGCCACGGCTCGATGTCGGTGACCGTGAAGCCGGGCATGGCGAGCAGGAACGGCGTGGTCAGGTAGGTCCACATCGCGTAGCCGTTGAAGTAGGCGCGGTCCAGGGGGTCCCAGGGCGTCTCGAGCGTGTGTCCGGAGAACGACGTCCGAGGGTTCTCGCGTTCGGTGACCACGTGCCCGTCGAGTTTTTCGATGCTCACTCGCCCGGGCGTGAAGTCGGTCTTCTGGTCGGGAGCGCCGAACGGCTGCACCGAGGCGTGCTCCTCGTGCAGCCTGACCGTCATGGTGCGGGGCGTGACGTCCTGCGGCAGGCCTTTGATGGCGAACAGGTCGCCACCACTGACCAGGGTGGCTCGCGCCTGGGTCAGTTCCTGCCAGCGGCCGATCCCGCCGTGGGCCTCGATGACTTCGGTGAGCAGATGATTCACATCCGGCTTCCTACCGTAGTTTCCGCTCGTCCGTCCGGGAACGGAGCCGGGGATACGGCCGGATGGGCCAGCGCCGGGTCACGCGTCACCCGGCCGCCCGAGCGGCACGCCACCGCCGTCGCCACCGCCGCCGCCGCCATCGCCATCGCCATCGCCGTCGCCCGAGCGACGCGCCCATGAGGACGATCGTTCGGCCGTGGCCGCATGGCCCTTTCGCCGCGTGGGCGACCGCCCTTGCCGGGCCACGCACGTCGGCAGCCCCGGCCGGGATCCGCCCCGGCCGGGGCTGTTCGCTCACGGTACGCAGCGCCGACGGCCGTGACGGCAGCCCACGATGGGACCGGACGAGGCGCTGCCCCCGCCGCACTCCGATGGACGAACCGGGCGGCAGGGGGGCCACCTCACACGGCGAGCAGGTCCACCACGAAGATGAGGGTCGAGCCCGCCGGGATCAGCGGGGAGGGCGACTGGTCGCCGTAGGCGAGGTGCGCCGGAATGGTGATCTCGCGCCGGCCGCCGACCCGCATGCCCTCGACGCCCTGGTCCCAGCCCTTGATGACCCGGCCGGCCCCCAGGGGGAACCGGAACGCCTGGCCCCGGTTCCAGGAGGCGTCGAACTCCTCTCCGGTAGCGAAGGTGACCCCGACGTAGTGGACCTCGACGACGGCGCCGGCCTTGGCCTCGGCTCCGTCCCCGACGACGAGGTCCCTGATCTGAAGGTCGGTGGGGGCGTCGCCCCCGGGGAAGTCGATCTCGGGCTTCGTCAGTTCGGTCATTGCAGCCTCGTCCTTCTCCGCCGGAAGTCGCCGTGCGGTTCTGCCGGGCGCATGGTCACTCCATGCGGCTCGGTGGTCACGCTACCCAGCCGACGGATGCGGCGGGCGCACGCAGCGCCCCTGTTCGACGGCCTGTCGCACCAACGCGGGCACGGCGGGCCGGATTCCCGGCAGGTGGCCGCCGGAGAACTCGGTGGGTCCGGGGACGGCGGGGACGGCCGGGGCGGCGTGTTCGGCGGCGTGTTCGCCCTCCTCGTACGGGCCGATGCCGGTGGCGCCGTCGTGTCGCCGGGAGTGCCGTCGTGTCACCAAGGGTGCCGTCGTGTCGCCGGGGGTGCCGGCGGATGCCCGTCCCGTCGCCGACCTCGCGGCGCAGGGTGCGCCCCCTCGTCCTCATGGCAACGGAACTGCCGGGCGCTCCGGTTCGGCCGCGGTGCCGGTGGCTGGCCTCCCACCGGCACTCGGCCCCAGCCGGGCCGCATGTCGCGATACAGCGCTAATCTGCTCCTGGCGCCGCTGCCTGCGCCGCGCGGAGACGTTCGACATGGACCAGGACGGAAGTATGTCGGGAGAGATTTCACCCACAGGGAAGCGCTCCGCCCCCGGCTCGTCTCCCGAGCTGCGGGCCTCTCACGCGGACCGCGACCGGGCTGTGGACGTGCTGCGTATCGCCGCGGGAGACGGCCGGCTGACCGCGGACGAGTTGGACGAGCGCCTGGAAGCCGCCCTGTCGGCACGGACCCTGGGCGAACTGACCGCACTCACCGCAGACCTGCCGCCCGTGTCGCCCACGGTTGGCGCGATGGGGGCAGAGGCCAAGGACACCATCCGGATCGAACAGATCCACAGCGGCGCGATCGAGCGTGTGGGGCGCTGGGTGGTACCGCGGAGACTGGAGCTCGCGGTGACGTACTGCGAGGTGACGCTCGACTTCACTGACGCGGTGATCACGCACGACACCCTGCTGATCGACGTGGGCATGACGGGGAAGACCCTGACGCTGGTCACGAGGCCGGGCGTCGTGGTCGACACCGACGGACTGCAACTGCTGCACAGCAGGGTCAAGTACCGTCAGGCCCCGGCGGACCCCGAGACACCGCTCACCCTGCGAGTGGAACTGGTCGGCCGGAAGGCCCACGGCCGCGTGGTGGTGCGGCCCGCGCGCCGGACGTTCGGACAGTGGCTGCTGCGCAGGCCCACCTCCCTCTCCGCGGGGTCCTGAGCACTCCCGGCCGAGGACACGAGCTGAGCCGGGCCGAGCCGAGCCGGGCGGTGGCCGGCTGTCGGACTCCGCGGCCCCTCGGCGTTGGGGTCACGACAAAACTTCCGGTGCGCGCTGCTCGCGGCCCACGCACGGTGGCATAGTCCTCTCGACTCGGGGCACTCGAAGACGTGCCTGACGCCGACTCGACGATGAGTGCGGCGCCAGATGTCATCCATGCGACCTGTGTCTCGCGGTGCTGGCCACCTGCCACGCGAGCTGTGTTCTGGCGAGAGGAACCACCATGATCCTTCCGGCGGAGAGGGAACTGCGCGCGGTACTGGCCCGGTTCGCGGACACCCGTATCGAACACGATGTCCGCCCCAACGGCCGTACCAGCCGTGCACTGGACGATGTGACCTACACGCTGTGCGTGATGACCGGGGCCCGGACGGCCGAGCAGGCGCTGTGCGCAGCGGACATCATGCTGAAGAAGTACAGCGCGGACCGTGACGGCACCACACAAGAGGACGAGACGCTGGCCGCGTAGCAGCGGGATCTCTCGGCGCGACCAGTGGTTCTGCGCGCCACCTGATGTACCTGGGCCTGACGTCACGCATACCGGCCCAGGGTCTGCTCCGGTCCGCCAGCGATCCCTCAGAAGACCACCAGCACCCCAGTGTGACTTCGGGATCCGGGTGTCCGAGTGGCTGGTGAGCCGTCGTCAGCAGTGGGCGCGCCGCCCGCGGTTCCACTCGGCGGAACCGGCTCGCGATGCGGGCGATGGCCTGGTCGGACATCGCCCGCAGGCGGCCGCGTCGATGCTGTGGCCCACGCCCATGCCCACGGGCTTTCGCTCGACGCGGCTGATGCACCCGTCAATTCCTTTGCGCGACCGAGCAGGTCACACCTAGCGTGCAAGCGCATCGGAACCGCGCGCCCAGGGCGGCGCGCCACACGAATGAGGAGCGACCGCCGTGGGAACCATGGTCTCGGTCAGGGGCTGGCTGGAGTGTGACGACGGACAGCTGACCCAGATCAAGGAGATCGTGGAAGCGGACGACCCGGAGCGCACCTACAGCGGGGGCTGGGCCTTCCCCGCTCGGCAGTACAACGGTGCCAGTTGGGCCTTCTACGGGGGCTACATCCGCGCGGTGTCCCTCGACTGGTTCGAGGAGAGGTTGCGTCAGATCGCCCGGATCCCGGCCTCCGAGCAGGATGACGAGTACGACGAGAGGCCCCGGGGGCTGTTTCTGGTCAACCACGACGTCGACGGCATGAGTGAGTGGAGGGTCCACAGCGGCGGCCTGCTGATCGGCCTCCCGGACGGGGATTACCGCTACCTCGATGCCTAAGACGTTGTTTCTCTTGGCCCCGGCTGGCCGCGATCGGGGTCGCGCGTGAGGTGACCTGGATGCATGCGGGGTGGCAGCATCGCGTCGTCATAACTGGCATCCGAGGAGGTTGAAGTCGTGCTTCAGGGCGACGAAGTGGTGCGGGCACTTCTGGCGGCGGTGGCGACCCTGGAGGATCTCGTCAAGGTCGGACGTGAGTCGCAGATGGCCTTGAGCGCCCTGGAAGAGATCGCCTTTGAGCTCGGCAAGATGGATTCGACGGAGAGCCGGCGGTTCGTTGAGGTGCTGGAACGTGTCGCCGCTGCGGAGCCGGATCGTGCCGCCTGGATCCAGGACGTTCCGAGTGCGCTGGGCATTGAGCGAATCTGATCAGGCAGCCGTCAGGCGCCGGAAGCAGATGAAGGCGGCGGCTATGCCGACGAAGCCGAGGAAGTGCTCGGACTCTCGCTCATAGCGGCGGTGCAGCCGTCGACACCCCGCCGGCCAGGACAGCGTGCGCGCGACCACCCGCCGGTGGCGGCCCAGGCGACCGGAGGACTCGATCCCGCGGCGGGCGATTCGGTGCTGAATCCCCGGCCTCGAAGCCATCGACGCAGGTAGTCGTAGTCGTATCCCTTGTCCGCATGGAGCTTGCCTGGTCGCCGCCGGCGTGGTCCACGTCGGGAACGGATCGGCGGGATGCCCCGAACGAGCGGCTGCAGGGCCAGGCTGTCGTGGGTGTTGGCGGCCGAGATGCCGAGCGAGATCGGTAGGCCGTTGCGATCACAGATCTGGTGGATCTTCGAACCCTTCTTGCCCGGGTCGGTTGGATTCCGTCCGGTCAGGGGCCCCCTTTGGTGCCGCGAATGCTCACCGAGTCGATCGCGCACCGGGACCAGTCGAACTTTCCCTGGTCGCCGAGCTCGCCCAGGATCAGTCGGTGCAGCCGGGCGCAGACCCGGTCGCGGCTCCACTGGGCGAAGCGGCGGTACACGGTCTGCCAGCGCGGCCCGAACGCCGGCGGCAACTGCCGCCAGGTGCAGCCCGAGGTGGCCACGAAGACGATCGCAGCCAGCGTCTCCCGGTCGCCGGCACGACGCCGACCCCCTCCCTGCGGACGCCGGACGACCGTCGCTGGAACCACCCGCCTGAACAACTCCCACAGCTCGTCAGGCATCAGATGCACGGCAGGACCCTCCGTACCGAGCCCAATGCGGCAGCCAGCCAAAAGAAACGGTGTCTAAAGCTGTCTAAAGCCTGTCCCGTAAACGATCTCCGTGCCTTCCGTGGCCAGTAGCCCTGTCTGCTGGTCCGGATCTGCGGCAGACTTCGCGCAACAGAAACCCGAGAATCTGGGGAGGACGCATAGAACACATCGGTGAGTCGTTGACGGGCTGTGGTCTGTCGGTGCTGGACGCGCTTGGTGTTGCCGGGTGGACGGCAGGTCGCAAGATCGCCACCGTGGACTGGACACGGCAACTGACAGCTGTCGGATTCGAGCTCAATGACACGGCGGTCGGGGTCTGGGCCGAGTTCGGCGAGCTGACGATCGACAGCTGCCCCGCTCGCGTCCCTGCCTCGTCACTGCACATAGACCCCGTTGACGCCTGCGTCGACGCCGCCGCGGAAGCGTCCAGGCTGAGGCACCGCTACGCAGAGAACTACAGCCCTCTGGGTATGTGGTCGATCCAGTACAGGTCGTACATCGCGACCAGCGGGCGCGTCGTCGCCGTCGGGCCGGGCGTCCTCTGGCCTCTGGGGTCGACCTTCGCGGAGGCACTGGCCTACGTGGTGGACGGCGATGCTGGCGTCGACCGTACAGAACGAGCACCCTGGCTCGTCGGCAGCCGCGCCGGCGACTGAGACGATCTTGCAGTGGCTGGTGTGATCACTGCGTCGGAGCCGTCCTGATCCGGTGGGAATGAGAGCCCTGAGAGACGTACGCCCGGGCTGTTCGATCAGCAGAGGGATGGCCGCGATGGCGGTCACCGTGAGTGTCGGGCTGACGCCTTGAGTCGTCCGGGGACTTGATCCCTGGATCCAGAGCGGTGATGCCTGACGCTCTCGTGACCGCCACCATCGTCAATACTCTCCCCTTGATCGTTCGTTGGGGTCTGTGGTGCAGGCCCGCTGCACGGTGACCCCTCGCGGTGCCCGAGCCGCTTCAGCTGCAACGCAGACTGGGGCCCGTGCGGTGAGCTGGTGCCACGGACAGCTGCTGAGGTGGCGGACCGGCCTCGTGTCGAGTCCTTGGTCCTGGCCAACATGCTGCGCACCGACATGCACGGTCACCGGCCGCTTCCTCAGGACAGCGATCTGGCCCGCGTCATCGCCGTCCTCGCCCGCGCTCAGCAGGACGCGACCTGGAACCGGCAGCAGATCGCCAACCAGCTCCGCTCCCTGCTGCGCGAGTACTACCCGGCCGCTCTCGCGGCCGTCGGAGCCTGGAAGAACGGGCTCTGCCGACCCGAGGCCCACCAGCTCCCCAAGTTAGCCCCGATGTCGGCCAAGGCGCGAGGAGATCCGTTGCGTCTGCGCTGTACCGTCTTCGGAGACGATCACAGGGAGGGGTGCGATGACCAGTGGTCTCCAGTTCAGTTGGGAACTGAGTGGCAGCGGGTGGGCGACGTGTCTGATCAAGGACGGCTCTTCGGAGCGGAAGGACATCGTCAGCTACTGCACTGATGCTCTTGCCGACCTGCTTCGCGGTGTGGCGGGTCTGTATGGCCCCATACGTGTTCAGCGCTTCTCCTTTGACCTTGAACCCGCTGAAGTGAGGTGGGTGCTCCGAGGCACGGGTTCGGAAGTTGATCTGGCGATCTACCGCTTCCCTGACATGTCCGCGAGCTTCGATGCGCCGGACCAGGAAGGCACGCTCGTTTGGGGCTCCACACAGTCGCGAGGCCTTCTTGGCCATGTCGTCGTGGAGGCCGCTCAGTCAGTACTGCAGGTTCACGGCGAGGACGGCTATCGGGCGAAGTGGGTTCAGCACTCCTTTCCCATCGCCGTACTGCAAGACCTCCGCCGGCTGCACCTCCAGCACGACAGGTGTGAACTGCAGCATGGTGTTGCTGTCTCATAGGACGCTGGATGCTTCCCTGGGCAGATCTGCACGGCAACAGCACTCAGCCGTTCGATGACCTCAATCGACGGCCGCGCAATACGCCGAGCCGCCGGTGAGTGATCAGGCAGCAGGCGAGTTCGAGGAACGCTTCGTGGATGTCGGCTCGCCGTTCCCAGCGGATGCGCAGACGTCGGAAGCCGTGCAACCACGCGAAACTCCTCTCCACGACCCACCGGTAAGTGCCCAGACAGGTGCCGTGCAGGGTGCCTCGGCGGCCGATCGCTGGCACGATGTCGCGGGCGCGGATCTGGTCGCGATAGATGTCGTGGTCGTAGCCCCGGTCGGCGAACAGCGAGTTCGGTTGCGGCGAGGCCGGCCCACCCGGCCACGGACCGGCGGGATCGCATCGAGCAGCGGCAGGAGCTGGGTGACGTCGTTGCGGTTGCCGCCGGTCAGCAGGACCGCGAGCGGGGTGCCGTGCCCGTCGGTGATGAGGTGATGTTTGGAACCAGCTCGGCCGCGGTCGACCGGGGACGGGCCCGCGTGCTGCCCCCTTTTAGGGCCCTGACGTGGGAGGAGTCGACCCACGCAGCGGGACCAGTCCAGCCGGGACGCGGCATTGAGTTCGGCGAGCAGGACCTCGTGCAGTCGCTGCCACACTCCGGCCTCGTTCCAGTCCCGCAGACGGCGCCAGCACGTCGTACCCGAGCCGAAACGTAGGCCCTGCGGCAGGTACTCCCACTGGATCCCGGTGTGCAGCACATACAAGATCCCGCACAGCACTTCCCGGTCCGGCAGCGGCTTACGGCCGGGATACCGGAACCTGCGCTCACACTGCGGCAGCAGGGGCTCCAGGTGATCCCACAGCTCATCCGACACGATCCACGGCGACGTCCCCACATAGGCCCGAACGCTCAACTCCCGTGCCAGACAAGGCCATCAGGACCGATCCACCTCATTGTGTTAGCCGTTGTCAGGGAGGGTTTCAGAAGCTGGTGGCGTGCTGAGGGGGTGATCTGCCTACCGTAGGCGGTCTGCAGAATCACGTTCCGCCTCGGCCACTGTCAGCGGTCCCGCATACGGTTCTCCAATGGACCATCACCCGACATCGCCCAGCCCAGGGGACAACTCCACAGTTCGGGAGACCGGGCAACGTTCCCTGCGAGCCAGAGATATAGGTGGGGTTGCTCCAGGTACGTACGCTTCCTGCCGGGGTGGAGATCACACATGAGCGGAACTTCGATGGACGAGACAGGAGACGTGCGCGAGGCATGGGGCCGGGTGACCGCGTGGTTTGAACGCAACGCCCCTGAGACTTTCACTGCGCTAGGCGGCCGGGGGAGTCATGAGGCGATCAGGGAAGCCGAACTGCGCATGGGGCTGGACCTGCCGGGGGACATGCGGCAGTGGCTGCTCGCGAATGACATCGATGCCGGTAGGCAGCGCGACGGTCAGTCCTGTCTGGTCGCGTTCGGGTGCGAGATGGACATCCTCGGCGGCCGCCTCCTTCTCGGGCTGACGGATATTCAGCGGGTCTACCTCAGCCAGATGGACTTGGAGGAGATGCAGCCGTCCGCTGACCTCGACTGTCCGCTCTGGCGCCGTGAGTGGGTGCCGATCGCCGCGGAGCGCGACGGTTTCTACGGGACGTTTCTCGACACGCTCAACGGAACCATCGGAACTTGGACGGAAGCTCACTTTCCCGAAGAGGGCGTGTACGCCTCGTTGTCCGCTTTCTTTCAGGAGACGGCGGACCGGCTGGAAGGAGTCTCCTCGGGAGACTGGAAAGGCCCCGGCAAGCCTGCTAGACCCCGTAAGCTCGATCCCCGTCCGGAAGACGAGCCGATACGCCTCTGGGCACGCACCAACGGGTACCTCGTAAATGATCGTGGACGTATCCCTGCGTCCATCCGCGAGGCTTATGAGGCGTCACAGAGGTGACTACAAGGTCCCGCTGTACTGGTCAACGGCCATTGGCGGGTCATGACCATTCGTTGATCGCGGCTACGAGGACGATGGCCTCGAAACGGACCGCAAGTTTGTCGAAGCGGCAGGCCACCTCCCGGTTCCGCATCAGGCGGTTGATTCCGCACTCGGCCGCGTGCCGGGCCTTTTGGTCCTCACGGTCGGAGCCCGGTGGCCGCCTGTCGGCCTTTCCGGGGCGATTGCGGTGGTCCGCCTGATCGGCGGGTTCAGGAACCTGCACCGAATCCAACGCTTTCGCAGGGAGGCATGTTCGGCCCGGGATTCGGGGACGACCCACCCCGATACAGGGCGCTCCGATGCTGTCCAGGACCGCAGTGACCTGAGGACTGCCGCCGCGCTGCCCCGCCGTGACCAGTAGAGCCAGTGGACGCTGGCGTTGCTCGCAGGCCAGGTGAATCGTGGTGGTGAACGACGTGCCAGGTGCCGTCACGCTGCCAGCGGCGAAAGGGACCGTGGACCGTCTGCCACGGACCTTACTGGGACGGCAGATCCCGCCTCGGAACACCGGTTCGTACCCACCACCGGATCCCGTCGACTTGCCTCCGTCGGCCCGACGCCGGTCGCCCCGACAGCACAACCGGCAACAACGGCTTCAGCATCGACCACTGTTCGTCGGAAAGATCCCCTCGCCCCATACCTAGATCATTACGAAGCTAGACAAGGGGATCGAGCCACTTCCGAAACACGACCTAGTTGGATCACGAAGTCGCACTGAGTACTACGCTGGCGCGAACGCCTGTTCGTCAGGTCGGCCGGGGGGTACTGGACCGTGTTCGTTCTGCTGTTGCTCGTGGTTCCGATCGCCGGCGTGGTATGGGTCGTCGCCGTGGTCGTCAAGCTGCTGTCCGTCGCCCTGCCGGGCAGGCGCCCCGACTGGGGTGTGGACCTGCTCCGCTGGAGCGCCGGTATGACGGCGGCAGGCGCGACACTGCCTCTGTTCATGGCGCTCGGTGGCGTCGCGTTGTCCGACAACGAGTCCCGGTCGGGGGCGAACTCCTCCCCGGCGCCCGCCTGTCGTGACGCCGCGCCCCATCTTGTGGAGCACCTCGTCGGCCACCGCGCCTCGTATCTGCCACCGGCCTTCGACTGTGTCCTGGACGACGGAACGACCTACCCCAGTTCGGGAGACTACGTGTGGCTCAACGGCCTCGTCGTCACCTGTCTCGCCGTCTCCGTACTGCTGGCGGTGGGAGCCGTGCACGCCACCCGTCGGCAGGCGGCGCGGAAGACGCGTGTGCCGGCCGTGGAGACGACGGGGTGATCCGCTCCGCTCCGGCGCCTTGGTCCATTCAGCCGGCGACCACCCTCTCCGGTCCACGGTCGGAGTCGGTCACGCTGGATCCCGCTGTGCCGGCGCTGTGGTGGTCCGCCCGGAACGGACGCGGTCGGCGAGTCGTCCGGGTCGGTGCGGTGAGCGCCGTGAGGCAGCCGAGGACCAAGGCGATGCCGGCCCACCCCAGGAGGGGCAGACGTTCGCCGACGACGAGTACGGCGAGTACGGCCGCGACGGCGGGTTCCAACAGAGAGAGGGTGGTCGCCGTGCTCGCCGGGACGTGCGTCAGGCCCCACCCGAACAGGACGTACCCGGCGAACATGGGCACCAGGGCCATGTACGTGCCCACGGCCGCGTCGGACCAGGAAGCCAGGAGCGGAGCCCCGGTGGCCAGCAGTACCGGCACAAGGAGCAGCCCGCCGAGCCCGAAAACGGTGCCCATGGCCGCGCCGGAGGTGACACCGCGGCTGATCAGGCGGTGGGCGGCCCAGGAGTACAGGGCGTACGTGAGACCGGCCACCAGGCCCAGCCCCACACCGAACATGACCTCCCCCGCGGAGTGGGCGCCGGGGCCGGAGCTAGTGCCGGAGGCTTCGGCCGCGCACAGCAGCACCGTCCCGGACAGGCCCAGAGCGGCGCCGGTCGTCCAGCGCCGGGTGAGGTGGCGCCCGTCGACGACGCGCTCGATCAGGGCGGAGGCGAGCGGGGCCGAGCCGATCGACACGACCGTGCCGGCGGCGACCCCGGCCAGGTGCATGGAGGTGTAGAACGCCAGGGGGTAGACCCCCACCGACACCGCGCCGAGCAGGACGACACCCTTGTGCGCGCGCAACCGAGGAGCCTCCCGGCGGATACGGGGAGCGGCGACGAGAGCCTGGAGGAGTCCGCCCAGGCCCATGGCGACGGCCCCGATCGCGAGCGGCCCCACCGCGGGGGCGAAGGTCGCGGCGGTGCCCGTGGTGCCCCACAGCACGGACGCCACCAGCACGCAGGCCGCCCCCACGCCGGCCGATCCGGCCGCGCCCCCGGCGAGCCGCGTCACCGCCGGTCCAGCAGGTCGGCGGCCATCGCCCGGGCGTGCTCCAGACGCGTACCCGCGCCCTCCAGGCCGGCGCGTGCCATCGCCCCTTCCAGCAGGAACGACAAGTGCTCCGCCGTCGCGCGCGCCTCTTCCGGCCGCCCGGGGAGCAACTCCTCAAGATGCCCGGCGAGCAGGTCCTCGACCTCCTCCTTGTGACGGCGCACCACGTCCCGGCCCTCGTCACCGGCGGGCAGCTCGGCGGCGGCGTTCAACAGGCCACAGCCCCGGAACCCGTGCTCGTAGGCGAAGGCCGCGTGATCCGCGTACGCGTCGAAGACGGCCAGCACCCGGCCGCGACCGTCCCGGGCCTCCTCCAGGCGCCGCCGGTACAGACCCAGCCACTCCTCATGCCGCGCATCGAGGTAGGCCATCACCAGATCGGCCTTGGAGGAGAAGTTGTTGTACAGGCTCATCTTCGCCACGCCGGCCTCGGCGGTGATCGTGTCGATCCCCGTGGCCGCCACGCCGTCCGCGTAGAAGCGGCGTGCCGCGGCGGCGAGCAGCCGCTCGCGCGCGGCCCCGCGCCGCCTACCGGGGCGTGCTGCCGATGTGCCGCTCTCGGTCATCGCGGTCCCTCCCATTAATAGGTAGGTCAGTCTACCTAATTATCGCCTGGTTATGGGAGTGTTCCACGTCGAGGACGACCGGTGAGGGGGCGCCCCGGGCTCGCGTCCGGCGCACGATCCGCCGCGTGAGCGATGAGTTCGCGCGGCGGATCGGGTCTGCTCTGGTATGACTCGAATCATCGCTGACATCTCGGTCTCCCTGGACGGCTACGTCACCGGGCCCGACCCCGGTCCGGACGCCGGTCTGGGCATCGGCGGCGAGGCCCTGCATACCTGGGCGTTCTCCGACGACCCCGATGACCGCCGGATACTGCGCGAGGGGACTGCCCGCTCGGGCGCCGTCGTCCTCGGGCGCCGGCTCTTCGACGTGGTCGACGGGCCGAACGGATGGAGTGACAAGACCGGATACGGCGCGGGCGAGGTCGGCAAGCCCGCGTTCGTCGTCGTGACGAGCTCACCGCCGGACTCGGTGCGGCTCGGCGGCCTCGACTGGACGTTCGTCACCACCGGCCTGGCCGACGCCGTCAGCGTCGCGCGCGTGCGCGCCGAGGCGGCTTCGTCGGACAGCGGCAAGGACCTCGACGTCGTGCTCATGGGTGGCGGCGCCACGGTCGGCTCGGCACTCGACGCCGGGCTGGTCGACGTGCTGAGCCTGCACCTCGCGCCGGTCGTGCTGGGTGCCGGGACGCCGCTGTTCACCGGCGGGACGCGCCGCACGCTCGTACAGCGGAGCGTGACCGCGACATCGACCGCGACCCACCTGCTCTATGACGTCCACTGACGCTCCGGTCGCGTGACCGCACGGCTCCGGCCGCGCCGCGACGCCGGACGGCGGTTCACCCTCACCGTGAGGGTGAACCGCCGTCCGGACCCGTGGGCCCTACTCCTGGCGGACACAGCTCCCTTGGGCCTGACCTCCAGCCTCCCGGGGCTACGTACGGGGGCGCGAGGTGTCGGTAATCGGGAGTGACCGGCTGTGCGGGCCCGTGTGTCCGCATCGCGAGGGGCGGTTCGTGTCGGGAGAGGCCGTCGAACGCACCGCGCTCTTGCTCGCCGGCCCGTCCCCGCACGCACCTCCGCCCGGAGGCCACGGGCAGGGGGTCGGGGTCAGCGTTCGAAGACGCCGGTCAGCCGGGCGCGGTCGAGGACCGGGGCGGTGAGGGTGGGCAGCAGGGCGCGGGGCCGTGCCCGGTCCACCGGCGTCGTGTCGGGGGCTCCGTCCACGGGGGCCGAGAGCGCGAACAGCTGGAAGACGTAGCGGTGTGGCCCGTGGCCCTTGACGGGCGCGGGACCGTGATAGCCGCGTCCGATGGTGGAGCGCAGTACCCGCACCCCGGGGCCGGGTCGCCGCGTGGCCAGAGCGCCCGGCTCCAGGTGTCCGGCCGACGGGTCGATGAGGGCGACACAGTGCACGGCGGGCTTGGCCATGGGGACGTCGATGTCCTCGACGACCAGGAGGAGCTGGGCGGTACCGGGTGGGAGCGCGGTCCAGGCCAGGTGGGGGGAGACGTCGCCGCCGCCGATGTGCTTGGCGCAGTGCTCCAGCGGAAGGAGGCCGTCGTGGCTGAAGTGCCGGCTGGTGAGGGTCAGTTGCTCGGGGCCTTGCAGGTTGGGCAGGTTCCAGGCCGCGTGGGTCTCGCCGGCTCTGCGGTTCTTCAGGAGTCGGCCGAGCAGGCTCATCGGGTGTCCTCCGCCGTGGTGATGACGGCGACGGCGGTGGCGGATCCGCCGGTCTCGGCGAGGACGCGCTCGATGCCGTGGGCGCGGGCGACGACCCTCCCCGGGTCGATCATGACGCGGGTGGTCGTGGGGTCGATCCTTGTCGGCATGGTGGGTGTCTCTCCTGTGGATGTCGGCTGGTCGTACGCGCCCGGTGGCGGCTCCTCGTACGGGCCACTGCTCACCGCTCGCCCGGTGACAGCGTGCGGCTCCGGCGGTCCGTCCATGTGCTTCCTCGTGGCGGCGCCGGCGTCAGATGTTCTGGGACAGTCGGTCCAGTAGCGGCGCCGCGGCCGCGAGCTGCTCCAGTTCGGCCGACGTGAACGCCCCGCTGGTCAGGGCCCGGGTGAGGAGTTCGGTCCGTGCGTTGCGCTTGTCCCGCAGGGCCCCCAGGCCTGCGTCGGTCACCGTCAGTACCAGGCGCCGGCCGTCCTTCGGGTCCGGGTGGCGTTCGACCAGGCCGCGGACCCGCAGCGCGTTGAGCGTCGCTCCCATGGCCTGAGCGGTGATCTGTACTTCCCGGGCCAGTGCGGAGGAGGTGGTGGGGCCCGAGCGGTCCAACTGGGACAGGGCGGTCCGCTCGGTCATCGTGAGGCCGCCGTCGACGGGTACCTGGTGGACCCGTCGCAGCAGCACGCTGAGACTCGCCAGCAGGACTGAGGCGACTCCACCGGGATCCAGGCCGTCGTTCATATACTAAGGCTACTTTATCAATCGGCCTTAGTGAATCGGACCGGGTACGGGTCCAGGCCGCTGTCGGTGCGTCGGCCCTGGCGCGGCTGACGGCCTTCCATCCGCGCCGACGCCAGGCGTGACGTGCGGGACGGCGCCGTGGACCCCGGCGCCGATCGGATGATCACAACTCGGGACGATCAAGGGACCGGAATCGGGAAGGGTCGCGGCGCGCCGGACGTTGATCTCGGTGGCACCGGTCCTCCGGCGTCACTGATCACCGCGAAGATCCTCCGTATCTTCCAGAACGGGAAAGAAGATCCCATGTTCCAGCGCATCCTGGTCGCCGTCGATCCCAGCCCCACCCGCCTCTCCGCCGTACGCCTGGCCGGTGACCTGGCCCGGCTGACGGACGCCCAGGTCCGGGTCGTGCACGTCGCGGCCTCCGCGGCGACCCTCGCGGCCGTCGTCCCGCTCGAGGACGACGTCCAGGCGAAGGCCATCGTCGACGAGGCCCTGGCCGCCCTGCGCGACAAGGGCGTCAAGGCCGACGCGGCCCTCGTCCACGGACTGACCACCCAGATCGCCACGGCCATCTCCGAGGCGGCGGGAGAGTTCGACGCCGACCTCGTCGTGCTGAGCCCCCACCACCGCGGATCCGTGGAGGCGCTGTTCAACCCCCGGATCAGCGACGCCGTCGCGCACGCCAGCCGCACCGCCGTCCTGCTGGCTCCGGAGGACGGCACCGAGGCCTGATCTCCCCGAGGACACGCCGCCGTCGGGCGGCGGACACCGGCCCTGCGGGCACGGCCCGCCCCGGGAATCGACGTCCGGGGCGGGCCGGCGTCGGTCACCGGGCGGGCGCAGTCCCGCCGTTTCACGAGGCGGCCGATGTGCCCCGCCGCCGCATGTGGGGGACCGGCGGTCAGGGCAGGGTGAGTCAGGGCAGGGTGAGGGTGCGGGGACCGTCCGCGGTGACGGCGATGGTGTGCTCGACGTGGGCGGCCCGGCTGCCGTCGATCGTGCGCAGGGTCCATCCGTCGGGGTCGGTGCGGTACTCGTTGTGGCCTCCCGCCATGAGCATGGGTTCGATGGCGAGGGTGAGGCCGTGGCGCAGGGGAAAACCGCGGCCGGGCCGTCCGTGGTTGGGGACGTGCGGGTCCTCGTGCATCTGGCGGCCGATGCCGTGGCCGCCGAAGTCGGCCGGCATGCCGCAGGCCGCCTTGCGGGCGACCGTGCTGATGGCGTGGGAGATGTCGCCGATGCGACGGCCGACCGTGGCGGCGGCGATGCCCGCGTCCAGGGCCTGCTGGGTGGCGGCGATCAGTTCGAGGTCGGCGGGACGAGGGGTGCCGACGGTGTAGCTGATGGCGGCGTCGCCGGTCCAGCCGTCGAGTTCGGCTCCGCAGTCGACGCTGACCAGGTCTCCGTCGCGCAGGCGGTAGTCGCCGGGGATGCCGTGCGCGACGGCGTCGTTCACGGAGACGCAGAGCACCGCGGGGAAGGGCGCGGGGGCGAAGGACGGCTGGTAGCCCAGGAACGGAGAACGTGCGCCGGCCTTGGTGAGAACCGTGCGGGCGGCCTCGTCGAGCTCGCGCAGACGAACGCCCACCAGTGACGCTTCACGTGCGGCCGCGAGTGCGTGGGCCACGACGCGTCCGGCTTCCCGCATCGCCTCCAGTGCCCTGTCGGTCTTGATCTCCACCATGTGCCATGACTCCTTGCGATGCGACGTCACCCAATACTTATACCGGTATTAGTATCACGGGTATGGTGAGAGTCCCTTTGAGCCCGCAAGAGCGGCAACGCGGAGAGCGCTTCGGCGTCCTGCTCCGCCAGGCCCGCGGAGACCGCAGCATGGTGGACGTCGCGGCGGCCGCCGGGGTGTCCGCGGAGACGCTCCGCAAGATCGAGACCGGCCGGGCCCCGACCCCGGCCTTCTTCACCGTGGCGGCCTTGGCCCACGCCCTGCACCTGTCACTCGACGACCTGGCCGCCGCCTGCGCGGACGACGCCGAAGACGCGGAAGGCGGCGAGCAGGTCCTGTCGGCGTGACCGGACACGCGTCGCCGAACGCGCGGGCCTCCCGGCCGGACGGTCGGAGGCCCCCGCCGGTCGGGGCGCCCGTCGCCGGGGCAAGTCCGCCGGCGTGCGACGGGTTTCGGGTTTCTGCCCGGCAGGTCCCCGCTGAGGTGCGGTCGGGTGGGTACCCGCCCCGGCATGACCGTCTACGGATTACACGCCTCGCACGAACAGATCCCGCCCGCCGATCTGCTCGACGCCGTGGTGCGGGCCGAAGGCGCGGGATTCACCGGCGCCATGTGCTCGGACCACTTCTCCCCGTGGAGCGTCCGCCAGGGGGAATCCGGATTCGCCTGGTCGTGGCTCGGCGCCGCGCTCCAGGCCACCGACCAGTTGCCGTTCGGCGTGGTGAACGCGCCGGGCCAGCGCTACCACCCCGCGATCGTCGCCCAGGCGGTCGCCAGCCTCGCCTCCATGTACCCGGACAGGTTCTGGGTCGCGCTCGGCAGCGGTGAGGCCTCCAACGAGCACATCACCGGCGCACGTTGGCCCCGCAAGGACCTGCGCAACGCACGGCTGCGGGAGTGTGTCGACATCATCCGCGCACTGCTGCAGGGGGAGGAGGTCAGCCACGACGGACTGGTGACCGTGGACCGCGCCCGGCTGTGGACGCTGCCGCCCGCCGTGCCGCCGCTCGTCGGAGCCGCGTGCAGCACGGCCACCGCGGCCTGGTGCGCCGAGTGGGCGGACGGCCTCATCACGGTCAACGCCCCGCGGGAACGGCTGCGGGACATCGCCGACGCGTACCGGGACGCGGGCGGCCAGGGCCCCCTGCACCTCCAGGTGCACCTGAGCTGGGCACCCGACGAGGCCGAGGCCCTGGCCCTGGCACACGACCAGTGGCGCACCAACGTGCACTCGCCCCCCGCCAGTTGGGACTTGGACTCCGCGGAACTGTTCGACCTCGTCAGCGAGCACGTCACCCCCGAGCGCGTGGCGGACACGGTCAACGTCTCGTCCGACCTCGGCCGGCACACCGCCTGGCTCCAGGAGTACGCGGCGCTCGGCTTCGACACCGTGATGCTGCACCACGTGGGCCGTGAACAAGGCCCGTTCATCGAGGCGTTCGGGGCCGAGGTACTGCCACGGCTCGACGTCACCCGCCCCGTTCCCGCCACGGCGAAGGAGTACCGATGCGTCTGACCCGCACCTCCGACCTGTGGTGGAAGAACGCGGTGGTGTACTGCCTGGACGTCGAGACGTACCAGGACGGAAACGGCGACGGGATCGGCGACTTCGCGGGCCTCGTCCAGCGCATCGACCATCTGGTGCGCCTCGGCGTGACCTGCGTGTGGCTGATGCCGTTCTATCCGACACGGGAACGTGACGACGGATACGACATCACGGACTTCTACGGCGTCGACCCCCGCCTGGGAACCCTCGGCGACTTCACCGAGTTCGTCCGCACCGCCAAGGACCGCGGCATCCGCGTGATCGCCGACCTCGTCGTCAACCACACCTCCGAGGACCATCCCTGGTTCCAGGACGCCCGCTCGGGACGGGACTCCGCCCACCGCGACTGGTACGTCTGGCAGGACGAACCCCCCGAGGACGGCCCCGAGGGCGTCGTCTTCCCCGACGCGGAGGACAGTCTCTGGGAGTACGACGAGGGCAGCGGGCAGTACTACCTGCACCGCTTCTACAAGCAACAGCCCGACCTCAACGTCGCCAACCCCGAAGTACGTGATGAGATAGCCCGCGTCATGGGCTTCTGGACGCAGCTCGGACTGTCCGGATTCCGCGTCGACGCCGTGCCCTTCCTGCTGGAGACGGCCGGACAGGACGACGCCGCGGCACTGCCGGACCCGCACGAGTACCTCGCCGACCTGCGCGCCTTCCTCGGCCGGCGCAACGGCGAGTCGGTGCTGCTCGGCGAGGTCAACCTGCCCTACGACGGCCTCGCCCGGTTCTTCGGCGCCCCCGCCTCGGACCGCGGCGACGAACTCACCATGTGCTTCGACTTCGTCGGCATGCAGCAGATGTACCTGTCGATGGCGCGCCAGGACGCGGGACCGCTCGCCGCGGCGCTGCGGGACCGGCCCGCCGCCCCACGCGACTCCCACTGGGCCACGTTCGTACGCAACCACGACGAACTCACCCTCGACAAACTGAGCGACGACGAACGCGCCGAGGTCTTCGCCTCCTTCGGCCCGGACAAGGACATGCAGCTGTACGACCGGGGGCTGCGCCGCAGGCTGCCGCCCATGGTCGACGGCGACCGCCGCCGCGTCGAACTCGCCTACAGCCTGCTCTTCACCCTCCCCGGCACCCCCGTCCTCTTCTACGGTGAGGAGATCGGCATGGGAGAGAACCTGGCCGCCGAGGGCCGTCAGGCCGTACGCACCCCCATGCAGTGGACGCCGGAGGATGGTGCCGGCTTCTCCACCGCCGACCCGGGAACCTTCCCCAACCCGCTGGTGGAGGGCGCGTTCGCACCCCGGAAGGTCAACGTGTACGAGCAGAGCCGCGACCCCGGCTCGCTGCTGAGCCGCATCCGGCTGTTCGCCGAGCGCTACCGAGAGGCTCCCGAACTGGCCTGGGGCGAGTACCGCGTGGTCGAGACGGGGGAGCGCACCGTGCTGGCACACCTCTGCCGCACCACCGACGGGAAGATCCTGGCCGTGCACAACTTCGCGGACCGCCCGGTCACCGCACGGCTGCGACTGTCCGAGGCCGGACCCGGTGGAAGGCTCATGGATCTGCTCGACGAAGGTCATGCCGGGCTCACTGTGCCCGACGACGGCCGGCTCCGCGTCGAACTGCCCGCCTACGGGTACCGGTGGCTGCGTGTCGGCACCCCCGCGGACGATCCCGAGAGGGTCGCGTCCGACTGACGCGGCGCCCAGGAAAGGATCATGAAGTGAGCGGCCGTGATCCTGGTGGCCCGCTCACCGTCCCGGCGTGCCCGTACCCTGGCAGCATGCGCATGCGCCCCACTCTGAGCTGGACTCCTACCGAGGACTTGCCGCCCGGCACCACGGATCTGGCGCCGATCACGGACATGCTGACCACCGGCGGTGTGCTGGTGCTCAGTGGAGCGGGCATCTCCACGGAGTCGGGAATACCCGACTACCGGGGCGAGAACGGCAGTCTGAGTCGGCACACCCCGATGACCTACCAGGACTTCACCGCGGGCGCGCAGGCCCGTCGGCGGTACTGGGCGCGCAGTCACCTCGGCTGGCGGACCTTCGGCCGCGCGCGCCCCAACGACGGACACCGGGCCGTCGCCGCGTTCGGGCGGCACGGCCTGCTCTCCGGGGTGATCACCCAGAACGTCGACGGGCTGCACCAGTTCGCCGGCAGCGAGGGTGTCGTGGAACTCCACGGAAGCCTGGACCGCGTCGTCTGCCTCTCCTGCCGTGCCTCCAGCTCGCGCCGTGAACTCGCCCAGCGGCTGGAGGAGGCCAACCCGGGCTTCGCGCCGGTGGCCGCGGCGATCAACCCGGACGGTGACGCCGACCTCGCCGATGAACAGGTGGGCGACTTCCAGGTCGTGCCCTGCACGGTGTGCGGCGGCATCCTCAAGCCGGACGTGGTGTTCTTCGGGGAGGCCGTTCCACCGTCGCGGGTCGAGCACTGCCGCCGCCTGGTCCGCGACGCCACGTCGCTTCTGGTGCTGGGTTCGTCGCTGACGGTGATGTCCGGCTTCAGGTTCGTCCGCGAGGCGGCCCAGGCCGGGAAGCCGGTGTTGATCGTCAACCGGGACCCGACCCGGGGCGACCAGCACGCCCTCACCCGGGTCGCGGTCCCCCTGGGAGCGGCCCTCACGACCGTGGCGGGCCGGCTGGACATCCCCCTGGTGGACTGAGGCCGCTGCGTGGGTGGCGGCGGAGGGTTCCCGGGGCGTGACGGCGACGTGGACGGCGTGCGGCGACCGACTGGCGCGGCCGAGGGTCCGGTTCACGCGGGCTGATTCCGGTTCGCCGCCGGGTCGGTACGGGCCCGCGTGAGCGCGGTGACCGTGTCGCGCGGGTCGTCGGCGTGGAACCGGAGCGTACGGGCGAAGCCCCGCGCACCGAGTGGCCGCACGAACTCCACCGGTTCCGTCAGCTCCACCGTCACCGTGGTCTGGCTGCCCACCGCGAGGTCGAGCACCCCGTCCGCGCTCAGTCGTACCAGCCCTCCGTGCGGGTAACGTCGCTCCACCCGGGCGGTGGCGATGGCTGCGGCCGGCACCCGTAGGTCGAACAGCGCGCCGTACCGCAGACGCAGCGAGCCGTCCGGTCCCACGACGTGGGGCCGGACCACGCAGCCCGCGTGCAGGGCGAGGAGCAGCACCACTCCGTACACGTCCGCGACGAGCAGGACCGCGTGAACGAGCGGCCACGGGATCACCAGGGCCAGCAGGACGGTTTCGATGACGGAGACGAAGAGCAGCCCGTACATCATGGCCGTCTGGGGTCCGGTGTACGCCACGGCCCGTGCGTCGTCGGGGACCTGGTGACGTCGGCGCAGCACCCACAGCCCGAGGCTGTGCAGGGCCCGAACCTCGTGCACGACGAGCCGGCGCGCGGCCACCGGGACCAGGGTGTGCAGCGCCTTCCTCGCGGCCTCCCGGCGGCCCGCGCCGGTCCGTCGTCCGGCGGCGTAGAGCCGCCACAGAACCACGGCCTCTCCCGCGAGCAGGGTCGTCATCAGCGCTTCGGCTCCCACGAGAACCGCTCCGGGTATCCGTACGCCCGCCACCGCACACACGAGGAGAGCCGCCTCGGCGGGAAACATCACCCACACGGCTGCCCGCGCGATCCGCGTACTCATGACGGCCTCCGGTTCATCCGGGCGGTCAGCTCCCGCATCACCCGGCGCACCACCTCGGCCTGGGCGGGCGGGTAGTCCGCGAGCAGCGCCTGCGCGATCCCCGTCGACGCCGGGTCCCCGTCCGGGATCGTCGCCATCACCTCGTCCGGCACGGCCGCGGCCAGGTCCCTGGCCAGTGCCGCGATCCGCGGATCGTCCACCGGGGCTCCGCTCAGTTCGTCCAGCCGGTCGTAGAGCCGGAGCATCGCGGGGTGGTCCTCGGCCAGCGGCCGCAGAGCCGTGTACACCGCGTGCCCGCCGGCTGTCGCGTCCAGCAGGGTCAGGAGTTCGCGGTCCTTGGCGGCGGCGGGCGACGTGGTGTCAGGCGCGGCCTTCAGGAGCTCGACGAGTGCGGGAGACAGCGGCGCGTCCGGTGTGAGCGGGCCTTCCAGCAAGCCTGCCAGCACCCTGCGGCGCTGCTGGATCTCGTGCTCCTGGCGGGCCAGGTCGGCGTCGAGTTCGCCCAGCACCTCGGCCAGTTCGCGCCCGGCGTCGTCCGCGAGGACGTCCCTCACCTCGTCCAGGGAGAGCCCGAGCTCGGTCAGCCGCCTGATCCGGGCCAGCAGAACGGCGTCCCGAAGGCTGTAGGTCCGGTATCCGTTGGCCTGCCGCAGCGGCTCAGGCAGAAGGCCGATGTGATGGTAGTGCCGCACGGTCCGGGAGGTGACTCCCACGAGCGCGGCGATCTCTCCGATGCGCATGCCGCCAGTAGAAACCCTGCCGCTGCGACAAGGTCAAGCACGGCACGGGCGGCCCTGCCGGCCTCCGCTCCCGTGGAGGACGGCATCTTTGCGTCCCGTAGGTAAGCGGATCGGGGCCCCAAAGCGTAGGAGGAGTGTGAAGCACCTGGATTTCAAGGAGTTCTACCGAGCCGACCGGGACGTATGCCTGCGGGCCGTCCTGGCGAGCGTGGGCGACCGGCAACTGGCCGAGGATCTGGTGGCCGAGGCCTTCACCCGCGCGTGGACGTCTTGGACGAAAGTGGGCCGGCATCCGTCACCGCGGGCGTGGGTCGTACGGACCGCGCTCAACACCCGTGTGTCCTGGTGGCGGCGCCGGCGGCGGGAGGTGTCGCTGGCCGAGGACCACGAGTTCGTGGATCCCACGGCCGACGACGCCGGACTCGACCCCACGTTGCTGCACGCGCTGCGCCGACTACCGCGGCGGCAGCGGGAGGTGGTCGCCTTCCGGGTCTTCCTCGACCAGGACACCGCGGCCACCGCCCACGCCCTCGGGATCGCTCCGGGGACCGTGACCGCCCATCTCGCGCGGGCCGTCGCCGCGTTGCGCGGGGAACTCGTATCCGTACCGCGACAGGAGGACCTGACATGAACGACACGGAGACCACCCGGCTGCTGGACGCGCTGAGGCATTCACTGGACGACGTCCGCCTCACCACGCCGGTCGAGGAGATCGTCGCCGAGGGGCACGCACGCAAGCGGCGGCGCCGGGTCGTGGGCGTCACCGCGGTCGCCCTCACCGCCGGCCTGGCCGTCGGAGCGTCGGTCCTCTCCCGCCCGCCGACCGCGCCACCGGCCGTCGCCACGTCGGGTACGGACGTGCACGTCCACACCGTCGCGTACACCGTGGACACCCAGAAGGACGGCACCATCCACGCCACCTTCGACAAGCAGCGCTACTTCACCGACCACGCGGGCCTGGAGGCGGCCCTGCGCAGGGCGGGGTTCCCCGTCCTCATCAAGACCGGTGTCTTCTGCAAGGGACCCGACGACGACGGGAAACTGACCCCGTCGGGCGAGGGTGCCGGGGTGGACCGCGTACGGGAAGGGGTACGCGAGGACGACGGGAGGGTCACCTTCATCTTCAAGCCGGAGCACATGCCGCCGAACACCCAGTTGTTCATCGGCTACCTCGACAAGGCACAACTGGCCGCCGTGCACGGCAATCCCGGGTCGGTCGAGCGCCTGGTGCCCAGGAACACCAAGCTGACCTGCGACACGGTCGCGCCCCCGGAGCACGTGTATCGCTAGGGCAACCGCTTCTTGAGGAGTCGCCCGGCGCTCCAGTCCGGGCGAACTCCTCCGCACGGCACCCTGCCCGGACCGTCACGTCACCGTCCGGCCGGGCAGGGCGCGTGGAGGGACACCTCTGTGACGTGCCGCGCCTACTGACGGTGCCTCACCCCGGGAGTGTCGCGACCGGTTTCCCCGCACGTCGTCTTCGCGGCGTCCGGTGCGCGCACGATGTACGAATGAAGTTCGCCCACTGGACGCCTTCTCCGTGTGGGATGTCGGACGGTCGTGAACGCGGCGGGGTGCAATCCGGTGAGAGGGTGCAATCCTGGGTGTCCACTTCCGTCTCACTCTGGGTCGCACGCCCGGTGCCCCGAGCTGACAACGTTGTCTTCTGGTGAGCCCCTACTGCGCGTGCGTACAGCGACGCTGGAGAGGTTACGTGCCCATCAGATCCCAACCACCCGTGCCCCGCGCGATCCTTCCGAGAGCCGGGCGGCATCGTCGGCCACTGCGTGCGGCGGTTGCCGCGCTGCTCACCGGGGCGCTCGGCGTCGCCGCACTGGCGGGTGGCGGCGCGGCCGCCGCGTCGCCCGCCACCGCCAAGTCCGCGGGGACGTCCGGCGGCACGGACTACACGAAGCTCGTCGACCCGTTCGTGTCGACCGCCGGTGACGACGGCAACGACCTGCCGGGCGCCCAGGCACCGCACGGTCTGGCCAAGGTCAACCCGATGACCACGCCGGACCGCAACCACACCGGGTACGACTACAACGAGGACCACATCGCGGGCTTCACCGCGACGAACCTCGACGGCGTCGGCGGCTCGGGAGGCGGCGGCGACCTGCTCGTCGTCCCGACCTCCGTGCAGTACGACAAGCGTCCCGCCCCCAGCACGTACGCCCACACGTACCGCCACGACGACGAGAGCGCGACGCCCGGTTCCTACCAGGTGGGGCTCGGATCCGTCTCCGGAACCGCCTCGTCGGTGACCCAGGACCCCGGCACCATCAAGGCCGAGACGACCGCGACGACGCGCACGGCGCTCGAACGGTACAGCTTCCCCGCCGGGTCGAACCCCGAACTCGTCCTGGACCTGGCGAACAACTTCACCAGCCGCACCCGTTCGACGATGAAGGCGACGAAGCTCCCCGACGGGACCTCCTCGATCTCCGGGCTCATCGCGGGATCGTTCAACGGCGCCGCCTACCAGCTGTACTACAACGCCACCACGAACGTCCCGGTGACCTCGCTGAAGAGCTGGGGCAACGACGGCAGGCTGAGCGACGCGACCACGCAGGACGGCTCCGACACCGGCGCCGTCCTCGGGTTCGACAAGTCCGCCGGGAACGACGTCGAACTGCGCATCACGCTGTCCCCGATCAGCGCGGAACAGGCGGCGACCGACCAGCAGAACGAGGTGGGCAAGCTCACCTTCGACCAGGCCCGCGCGCAGACGAAGGCGGCCTGGAACAGCGCGCTCGGCGCGGTCGACGTGCGCTCCTCGGCGAAGTCCGACCCCGGGTCGACGCTCACCAAGGAGTTCTACACCCACCTCTACCGCATGTACGCGCTGCCGGTGAACGCCACCAGCACCAGCGGGACCTACCGCGGCGCGGACGGAGCGGTGCACAAGGCGAACGGCTTCACGTACTACGACGGCTGGTCCACCTGGGACGACTTCCGCAAGTACTCCGTCGAGGCGTACATCGACCCGGCCACCTACCGGGACATGATCCAGTCCCTCATCGAGCTGTTCGCCGACGCGCGTTCCTCCGGCAAGAGTCTCGGCAGTCTCACCCACTCGGTTCCGACCGTGCGCTGGGAGCGTTCGGCCGTGCTGGTCGCCGACGCGCTGTCGAAGGGCTTCAAGAACTTCGACCGGCTCGACGAGGCGTACCCCGCGCTGCTCTCGTACTCCGGCTACTACACGGGGGCGCAGCTGCGACAGGGCTACGTCACCGGGGATCCCGGCACGACCGTCCAGCGCGGCTACGACCAGTGGGCCCTGTCCGTCATCGCCGACGCGCTCGGCAAGGACGCGGACGCGAAGAAACTGCGTACCCAGTCGACCATGGCGATCGACAACCTCGTGAAGTCCGACGCCTGGACCGCCTCCGACGGCACCAAGGTGGGTCTGCTGACCCCGCGCGCGTCCGGCGGCGACTGGCAGAGCGCGGACTACGAGAAGTTCGAGGCGGCCGGCCTCTACCAGGGCACGCTCTGGCAGTACCACTGGTACGACGCCTACGACATGGGCGGCCTCATCAAGGCCATGGGCGGTGACAAGGCCGGCAAGGCCGCCGTCAAGCACATGTTCGGCGAGGACTCCGGCGCCGACGACGGCTCGACCATGCTGCACTCCAACGCGAACGAGATCGACCTTCAGGCCCCGTACCTCTTCAACTACGTCGGTGAGCCGAGCCTCACGCAGAAGTGGGTGCGGTCCATCTACACCGGCACGACCTGGAACCGCTACATCGCGACGGGCTCCACGAACGAAGCCCCCAGCTCCGGCGGCCAGTTCACCCCGCCGGTCAAGACCCAGGTCTACAAGCTCTCCCCGAACGGCTTCCTGCCGACCATGGACAACGACGCCGGCACGATGTCGACCATGTTCGTCGGCGCGGCCCTGGGCCTGTTCCCGGTGACCGCCGGTTCCAGCCAGTTCCAGATCGGCAGCCCGTTCTTCGACTCCACGACGATCACGTACGCCAACGGCAGCCGGTTCACGGTGAAGGCCGACGGCGTGTCGCCGAGCAACTACTACGTGCAGAACGCGACCCTCGACGGGAAGCGGTTCGACAACACCTGGCTCGACTACTCCCAGATCATCTCCGGCGGGACCCTGGACTTCACCATGGGGTCCAAGCCGTCCCAGTGGGGCACCCACTCGAAGCCCGCGTACTCGCTGAACACCGACTCGGGTGGCGCGGGAGACGGTGGCACGGGAGCGGGCAGGGGCGACACCGTCGTCTCGGCCCGTCCGGACACCGTCGACACCGGCGCGGACGGCAAGGTCGACGACAGTGTGAAACTCACCCTGTCCGGACCGGCGTCGTTCGCCGCCCGCAACGGAACCAGCCTGACCAGGACCGGGGCGGCGACCGTGACCGGCCTGCCGGGCGGTGTCACGGCGGACCTCCGCGTCACCGGCTCCCGCACGGCGACGCTCTCGCTCACCGGCGGCACACAGGTCGACGCGCACTTCGGCATCACCTTCGCCGACACGGCGTTCGCCCACGGCGTGCGGGCCTCCACGGTACGCGGCACCGGCATATCCCCGACCGACCCGCTCGTCATCTCCGCCGCCGCGGTGCACCGCGAGGTTCTCGGATCACTCGTCGACCAGGCGTCCCTGGTCCGCAGCGGCAACTACTCCGACGGCTCCTGGACCCTGTTCCGGTCGGCGCTCGAACGCGCGCGGACCGTCCTCGCGGACGACGCCTCCGCGACGGGTACCCTCATGGCCGCGCACGACGCGCTGCGGTCCGCCATCGGCACGCTCACCATCGACGAGGGCGGCTACGCCGTTCTGCAGGCCGAGTCCCCCGACCAGAAGGAGGGCCCCAGCCTCGTCAGCGAGCGGAACAACTCGGACGGCAACCTCGGTGGCGTCACCGAGGGTTCGTGGGAGCGTTACACCAAGCTGGACTTCGGCGGGGTCGCCCCGCGGACGCTCTCGGTCCGCTACGCCAACTCGCAGGCGACGAACGCGAAGCCGAGCAGCGTCGACATCCACGCCGGTGCCGCCGACGGTCCCGTCGTCGCCACCGTGCAACTCCCCGGAACGGGCGGCTGGCAGTACTACAGCACGGTGCAGGCGGCCGTCACCGACCCGGACGCCCTGCTGAACGCGTCGAGCGCGACGTTCGTGTTCCACGCACCGGCCGGCCAGCAGTGGGTGTCGAACTTCGACTGGTACCAGTTCTCGCCGTACGAGGTGTCGACGTCCCCCACGACCACGCTCGCCACCCTGACCGCGGTCAACAGCACCACGACCGGCGGCGGTTCGGCCCCGCTCAACCTCTCGAACGGCATCTTCGAGAACGTGACGAACGGCGCGTGGGCCGAATGGAAGGACACCGACCTCCGCGACGGCGCCGACACCGTCACGGTCCGCTATGACAAGCCGCAGTCCCGCGCGGCCTCGGACTCGCACATCGAACTGCACCTCGGTTCAAAGGACGGCCCGAAGTCCGTGTCCGTGCCGCTCGACTACAGCGGTTCGGGCTGGGGAACCATCGCCACCACGAGCGTGCACCTCGACCCGAGCGTCTTCACCGGCGTCCAGGACGTGTACGCCGACTTCGTCTCCAGCACGCAGTCCGCGTCCCAGCCCTACGTGGGCAACATCTACGCGCTGGCCCTGACGCAGGACACCGACGCCCCCGTCGGCTTCGACGCCACCGCGTTCCGCGCGAACAGCGGCGGCGGCCTGAAGAGCGAGCCGGTCGGCTGGACCGGCTCGGGTTCCACCACCGACCTCGGCGGCACCTACAACGGAGCCTGGCTCAACTACGGGGACATCGACTTCGGTGCCTCGCAGAAGAGCACCGTCACGATCACCTACGTCAACAACTCCGCCCGCTGCGGCACCGGTTCGGCCGCCCAGCTCTACCTGGACTCCTTCGACACGGCCAACCCCGGCACGCCGTACGCGACGGTGCCGCTGCCGGTCACGGGAGCCGCCTGGTCGTCCGGAGGGACGACCAGCCTGACCCTGCCCAAGGCCATCACCGGCACGCACACCGTCTACCTGCGGCTGACGACGACCCCGGACTCCTCGCACCCGTACGTCGCGAACCTGGGCCGGATCACCTTCAACCACGTCGAGACGCCCGCCGTCACGGACAAGTCCGCCCTGCGGAAGGCGATCGAGCAGTACGAGGGGCTCTCCGCCGACGCGGCGCGCTACGACACGATCGACTTCGGTGTGTACCGGCGCGAACTCGCCGCCGCCCACACGCTCGTCGACGCCGACGGCGCGACCCAGCTCGAGGTCGACACCCAGACCCGCAGTCTCACCCTCGCCGCCAAGCAGCTGATCCCGGTGCCGAGGCTGCGGCTGGAGGACCTGGTCACGACCGCGTCGGCTCTGCAGGACGCGCGCTACACGGACGCGTCGTGGAAGGCGTTCACCAAGGCACTCACCGAGGCGAGGACCGCGGTCGCGAGCGACACGGCCACGGACGCGACCCTGGCGGCGAGGTACGACGGCCTCCAGCACGCCATGTCCGCGCTCACCACGAAGCCCAGGACGGTGCCGGCCGCACCCGACACGGTGTCGGCGACGTCGTCCGGCACGAGTGTCACCGTCGCCTGGTCCGCGCCCGAGGACACCGGCGGCGCGCCGGTCACCGGCTACAAGATCACCCTGGACGACGGCCACCAGGTCGAGATCCGCGATCCGAACAGCCGGAGCACGACGTTCACCTGGCTGCGGGCCGGCAAGTCGTACACGGCGCGCGTCCGCGCGGTGAACTCCGTCGGCACCTCGACCCCGAGCGCGGCCACCGCACCCGTGGTGACCGAGGGCGGCAAGCCGCAGAAGCCGACCGTCACGAGCGTGATCACCGAGGCCGGTCAGGTCCGGGTGACCTGGCGGCCGGCCGGTGACGGCGGGTTCCCGGTCATCGGCTACACCGTGGCCCTCGGTGACGGAACCACCGCCCACGTGTCCGCCACGACGGACACGGCGGTTCTCACCACCGCGGGCAGGGCGAAGGCCCACACGGCAACCGTCACCGCGATCACCCTGGCCGGGACCTCCGACGACTCCGCCACGACCACCTCGGCGGACGACTCGGTCGCGACCGCCCCGGCGGACGCCCCCGACCCGGCGTACGTGTCGTCCCCCTTCCCGGACGAGACGCTGAACGCGGCCTACACGTCGGACAAGTGGCCCGGGACCGGCGACGGGACCGACTACTTCTACGACCTGCTCAACGGTGTCGGCGACCTCGGCTCCGGCATCCTCGGCGCCAACACCAAGGTGTCCCAGGGGACCGGCCCGACCGCCGAGAACGACCGGATCGCCGTGCGGATCAACAACGCGGCCACACAGAAGGAGGTGGACCGGGCCGAGGTCGACGCGACCAACAGCTCCACCGTCACGATGGCCGACGGCCTCGGATCCCGGCTCGGCCAGATCTACAGTGACGCCCTGAAGGGCGGCCAACTGCCGAAGACCAGCGCCCTGTTCTCCCGCGTCACGCAGAACCTCGACAAGGTCGACGCGGCGAAGAACCACTACGGCTACCAGCGCCCGTACGTGCGGCTCGGGTTCGTCGGCGACGGCGGCTCCATCTACGAGTCGCAGGACGGCTCGTACGGTTCCCTCGCCACCAGCGGCTCGTACCCGAGCGGCCACACCTACGGCGGTTACGAGGCCGGCACCATCCTCGCCACGCTCCTGCCGGAGCTGGCACCGTCGATCCTCGCGCGCACCTCGGAGTACGGGGACAACCGCATCGTCCTCGGGTTCCACTACCCGCTGGACGTCATGGGCGGCCGGATCTCCGGCCAGGCCACCGTCGCGCACCGGTGGGCGGACCCCGACTTCGCGAACCTGCTGACGCAGGCCCACACCGAGATGGAGAACGTGCTGCTCGCGCAGTGCGAGAAGGAGGGATACGGCGACACGCTCGCGGCCTGCGAGGGCGACTCGTACGCCGGTCTGAGCAAGGCGCAGGACGTCGAGCTGTACACGCGGCGTCTGACCTACGGGTTCTCCCAGGTGGGGAAGGCCGGGCAGGCTCTCAAGGCGCCGTCCGACGCGGCGGCCCTGCTGATCACGGCCTTCCCCGACCTCACCACCGGGCAGCGCGTCCAGATTCTGGAGCAGACCGCGACGGACTCCGGCTACCCGCTCGACCTCACCGGGGACGGCGGAGCGAGCTGGCAGCGGATCAACCTGGCGGCGGCGATGGCGGCGAAGGTGGTCGTGGGCGCCGACGGGTCGGTCACGGTGCAGAACTTCTCGGACGCCACCAAGGCCAGCGTCGCCGACGCGAAGGCGATCACCGTCGGAGGTGTCGCGATCGACGGGTTCGACCCGAAGGTGTCCACGTACGTCGTCGACTGGCCGAAGAACGCCAGGATCCCGGCCGTCTCCGCCGTACCGGCCCAGTCCGGTGCGCGGGTGAAGGTCACCGACGGCAGTCCCGTCCTCTCGTCGTCCGGACACCGGTTCACCACCCGCACCATCAAGGTGACCTCGGCGAACGGTTCGGTCACCCGGACCTACACGGTCGGGTTCCAGCCCAGGGAGCGGGACGACCGGCCGTTCGCGGCCGGCGGCAGCAGCGGATACCGCGACGCCGGAGAAGCGAGCCTGTGGTCCGTCTCCGGCCTGTCGGACCCTGTAGGCACCGGGGCGGGTTCCGTCGGCGGCACGGCACCGTGGTCGCCGGCCACGGAGTGGACGCGGCCCCTGGGCATCCGGGGGGCGAAGGGCACGACGTGACCGTCTGACGAGCCGTGAGCCTCCGGGCCACGGCGGGATCCTGCCGATCCCCGGGAGTCACAGCAGTCACCGGCCGGCCCCTCCGCACGAACCGTTGCTGGTTCGTGCGGAGGGGCCGTCGTCGTGACGGCACGGCCGTCCACGCCCGGGTCGTCGGTCCCCGGAGGGGGTTCACCCGGCGTCGTCCCTCGGCTGCGGCGGACGCCGTCCTGCCCGGCTCCAGGGCCGGAGTCCTGGCGAGGTTCTCCGTCGCCTGCTCCGCCGGTACGGGAGTTCCACCGGTCGTGTTCAGCGTCGTGCTCCGCCGCCACTTCGGCATCGAAGCCGCGGTGGTCGTGTGCGGGGACGTGCTCTCCGCCGGGGCGCGCAGGCCGTCGGCGCTGCGCCGCGCACGGACGCGGTCGGCCCGGCGCGCAAGCCACACCGGCGCGCTCGGTGAACGGGTGGGCCGCTCCGAGCCGACGCCGCGTGCCGAGGAATGTCGTGTGCCGCGGCGCACGGGCCGGGCCGCGGGGGTGCGGTCCCGGCATCCGTGCGGGGTCGGCGAGGTCCCTACGGTGTGGTGGACGCGGTGCGGTAGAACTCGCTCGCGGTGACGGTGGCCGGGACGCCGAGTTCGGCGGCGACCGCGGTGATCGCGGTGGCGCCGACGGTCAGGTCGGCTTGTCCGTCGGTCGTGAAGTGCGGGGCGATGAACGTGTCGTAGTGGGCCCGGACCTCGTCCGCGGTGTGTCCGCCCAGGAACGTCTGCATGTGCCGCACCGTGGTGTCGGGGTCGTTGCGGATCACCTGGAGGGCACGCCGCTGGGCGCGTAGGACGGCCTGGACCGCGGGGCCGTCGGGATCCGTGTAGGTGGGATCGACGGCCAGTCCCACGGTGGGGATCTGGAAGTGGTCGCCGACCCAGGCCAGTACCTGCCAGCCGTGCTCGGCGGCCACCGCCTCAGGGGCCATGGTGCTGCCGACCAGGGCCGCGTCGATCCTGCCCTCGTGCAGCAGGCGCAGGTCCATGCCGTAGTCGCCGGGCGGCCGGACGACGGTGTGGAGGTCGCGGTCCGGGTCGAGGCCGGCCCGGCGCAGCACGATCCGGGTGAAGCATCCGGGTGCGGTGTGCGGGGCGTGGACCGCCAGTCGCCGGCCTGCCAGGTCGGCCAGGGAGGTCAGGCCGGGGCGGGCGAGGAACCAGAACAGCGGGCGGGTGGTGTTGACATGGAGGGCGACCCAGGGGGTGCCGTCGGTCAGACGCGACAGCAGGGCGCGGCCGAGTCCGATGGTGGCGCCGCGGCGCAGCCGCTCGTCGTCCCAGGCGCAGCCGTCGCGCAGGGCGACATGGACGCCCTCTTCGGCGTAGTAGTCCTCCTGGTCGGCGATGTAGGCGGCCAGTTCCTCGTGCAGGCCCCGCCCGACGTAGGCGAGATCGATCGTGTGCATGAACGCCTTTCCTTGGTGGTGCCGTCGTCTCTGGGCCCGCGGGCGCAGGGCACCGCGGCCGTGCTGAGGTGACGGTGTACGTGAACGGGTGGGGCTCTCGGCCGGAGGACGGCCGCACGTCAGTACATGGCCATCCCGCCGTTGACCGCGGCCGTGGTGCCGGTCATGAAGGAGTTGTCCTCGTCGGCGTAGAAGGCGATCGCCTGGGCGACGTCGTCCGGGTGGGCCAGGCGGCCCAGGGGGGTGGCGGCCACCTGCCGCTGCTTGTGCGCGTCGTCGAACACATCAGTCATACGGGCCATACGGGTGTCCTCCACCGGGCCGGCCGCGACGATGTTGACCGTGATGCCCTGCGGTCCCAGTTCCTGCGCCAGGAACCGGGCGAACTGCTCCAGCGCGGCCTTGGCCGTGCCCAGGGCGATCATGTTCTCCCGCGGCCGGCGGCTGAGACCGGTACTGATGTAGATGACGCGTCCCCAGCCCTGTTCGCTCATGTGGGGCAGGACGGCCTTCGTGACCGCGAACGCCGCGTGCATCTCCGCGTCGAGCTTGCCGCCCAGTTCCTCCCACGTCATGTCCTGGAACGACTTGACCGCGAACGGGATCAGGGCGTTGTGCACGACCACGTCGATGCCGCCCCATGCCGCCCGGACCTGCTCGACCATGCTCTCGATCGCCGCCACCTCACGCACGTCGGCCCGGACGGCCATCGCCCGGCCGCCCGCGGCCTCGATGCCGGCCACGACCTCCTCGGCCGCCTTCTCGTTGCTGAGGTAGTTGACCACCACGCGCATCCCTCGCGCGGCCAGAAGGCTCGCGGTGGCCGCGCCGATTCCGCTGCCGGCCCCTGTCACCAGTACCACCCTGCCGGTCGCCCCGGTCATGAGCCCACCTCCTGCTCGTCGTCGCGGGCAGTCGGGATGACCGCCCCGATTCGTTCGTCGTGGGCGACCGGGTGTGCCGGGCGGATCGCCCCGTAGAGCACGGTGTCGACGGTCGCCCGCAGCAACTCGGCCGCGGTCCAGTCGAGTTCGCGCGGCAACTGCGAGGTGAGCAGACGCTCCACCGCGCCGCGGGTGATCTCACTGAGCAGCTCGGGCGGTGCCGGCAGCAGTCCTTGCCGGTGCCCTTCCCGGAACAACTCGTCGAGTCGCCCGTAGACCACCTCGTCCACCCGCTGCTCCACGTACTGACGCAGCATCACATCGCCCCGTCCGGTCGCGAGCTGGGCCGCGCCGATGCGCCCGAGCTCACTGCCCGCCGCGATCAGGAACCGCTGCACCCGTACACCGAACGGCTGTCCTTCCGCTTCCTCGGCCGCCGCGGTCAGCGTGCGTTCCACCGTGGCGAACTGCCGGTCCAGCACCGCGGCCAACAGGCTGCGCTTGTCGGGGAAATGACGGTAGATCGTCTTCTTGCTCATCCCGAGCTCACGGGCGAGATCGTCCATGCTCACCCGCGCGAACCCGGGTGCGAAGAACAGCCGGCCGGCCGCCTCCACGATCACGTCGGCACGCCGCTCGCCGTCCTCGGAAACTTTCGAAACTGATTCAGTTTCCATGGTTTCCATGCTTGCCTCCCACCCCTCGACTGTCAAGGCGTGCCGAGTGCGCGGGGCTGTGCCGCGGGTGGCCGCCGGCGTCGACAAGCGCGACTCCGCCTCCGTCGTCCCGTACTCGTCCGGGACGGCCGGCAGTCCGGCACCCCTGCTCGAACCGCGCCCGGACCGACATTTTCGGCACCCCGTTCAACCCGAATCCGATCCCGGTCCCGTCAACCGTCAGGGGCGCGCTCTCCGGTACACCCGGCGCCGTCCTCAAATCCTTGGCGACCGTTTTATTCATCGCCTTTTACTCCCACCCTCCATGTGGGCCCTTCGGAAACCGATTCCGTGCAATGTCAAGAATTCGGTCGGGTCATGCAATGCTTCTGTAGGCGTCGCGGAAGACGGGGGAGCGGCGGAGTGGATCCGTCGCGGACATGTCCGTCTCACCCGCACCTCACCCGGCCGACACCTGGACCGCAGTTCAGTGCCCCGGCGTCCTGCCGGCATCCCGCAGATGGGTGATATCGAGGGTGATCCCCGGGCCGCTTGGCCGACGGGCTCTGCGCGAACAAGGTATTCCCTCACCGATTCCCGCTATCACTCGCGGATTCCGTTGACGCGCATCATCCGAGTGTCGACGCTTTCCCCATGAACACGGGATCGTTCGGACCGAGGAAATTCTCATGAAGACGTTCGTGCATCGGGGGCAGATAACGAAGGTGGTCTTCGGCAGTGGTACGCGCAGCCGTATCGCGGAGGAGGCCGAAGCTCTCGGATGCCGTCGGGTGCTGATCCTGTGCACGCCAGGTCAAGTGGACCAGGCGGCGGAGGTGCGCGACCTGCTGGGTGCGGCAGCCGTGGGAACGTTCGCCGAGGCGGCCCCGCACACCCCTGTCGACGTCACGCACAAGGCGCTCGCGTACGCCGGAGCCGTGGAGGCGGACTGCGTCCTCGCCGTCGGTGGTGGATCGACCATCGGCCTCGGCAAGGCGATCGCCGTCCGGACCGGGCTTCCGCAACTGGCTCTGCCCACCACCTATGCCGGCTCGGAGATGACGCCGATCCTCGGAGAGACCGAAGGCCGCAGGAAGACGACCCGGCGGCTGCCGGAAGCGCTGCTCAGGACGGTGGTCTACGACGTCGACCTGACGCTCACGTTCCCGGCGGCGACGTCGGTGGTCAGTGGCGTCAACGCGATGGCGCACGCCGTGGAGGCCCTCTACGCGCAGGACCGGGACCCGGTCGCGTTCCTGATGGCCGGTGAGGCGCTCGACGCCCTCGCCCGCTCCCTCCCGGTCGTCGCACGACGTCCGGACGACCACGAGGCACGGGCGGACGCGCTCTACGGGGCGTGGCTCGCGGGCACCTGTCTCGGCTCGGTGGGCATGGCCCTGCACCACAAGGTGTGCCACGTGCTGGGCGGCACCTTCGGGCTCCCGCACGCCGAAACCCACACGGTCGTCCTGCCGCACGTGGTCGCCCACAACACGCAGGCGGCCCCGGAAGCCATGGCACGCATCACGAAGGCGCTGCCGGCGGCCGACGCCGCGAGCGGCCTCTTCGACTTCGCCAGAAGGCTCGGCGCCCCCAGCGCCCTGCGAGACCTCGGCATGCCCGGATCGGGGATCGAGCAGGCGGCCGAACTCATCGTGCGGGACGGCTACTGGAACCCGCGTCCGGTGGACCGGGCGGCCGTCCGCGCCCTCCTGACCCGTGCCTGGGCGGGGGAGGCGCCGTGGACACCAGTGGGCGACGGACATCCCCGGACCGACTCCGACATTTGACCCTCCATCACCAAGGGAGCGCGCCATGCGTGATCTGACCAGCGACACCATCACCGATGCCGTGATCGCGACCATGCGGGACACCAAGGACCCCCGTACCGCGGAGATCCTCGCCTCACTGGTGCGGCACCTCCACGCCTTCGTCCGGGACGTCGAACCCACGGAGGAGGAGTGGGCCCGGGGAGTCGACTTCCTGACCCGCACCGGACGGATGTGCACACCGACACGCCAGGAATTCATCCTGCTGTCCGACGTGTTGGGCGTCACCATGCTGGTCGACGCCCTGAGCAACCGACGTCCCGCCGAAGCCACCCAGAACAGCGTCCTGGGCCCCTTCTTCAGGGAGGACAGGCCGCGGCTCGCCGACGCCGCCGACATCTCCGCGGGCCTGCCCGGCACCCCGCTGTTCTTCGAGGGACGGGTCGTGAACCGCGACGGGGCGCCGGTGGCCGACGCCTCGGTGGACGTCTGGCACAGCGACTCCGACGGCCACTACGACGTGGATGTGCCCGGCCAGGTCGACACGGCCATGCGCGCGCTGTTCCGCACCAACGCGAAGGGACACTTCAGCTTCCGTTCCATTCGCCCGTCCAGCTACCCGATCCCCGCTGACGGCCCGGTCGGCGAACTCCTGCGCGCGACCGGCAGGTCACCCATGCGCCCCGCCCATGTGCACCTGCTGATCGAGGCTCCGGGCTTCCAGCGCGTCACCAGCATGCTGTTCCCCACGGACGACCCGTACCTGGACAGCGACCCGGTGTTCGGGGTCAAGGAGTCGCTGGTCGAGTCCTACGACACGTACGCGGCCGGCACCGGACCCTGCCGCGGGCTGACCGACGTGTCCTACACCCTGCTGCGCCACACCTTCGTCCTCGAACCCCGCCCCGCGGACTGAGGACCGAGGGCCGAGGACCGAGCGGCTCGCAGTGCCGCCGCCCGGCCCCAACCCCCTTCGTTCCCGACCGGCTCGACCGACTTGTCCGCCAACCCCCCTGGTGGGGCGGTGGGTTCACCCCATGACCTGCGCAGCAGGCGACGCTCCTCACGACTTTCACGGAGGTCCCGCGATGACCGAAGCCCTTGACCTGACAGTCGATTTCCGAGCCACCATGAGCCGGCTCGCCACGGGTGTCAGCGTGATCACCACGTGCTCCGGAGGCGCACCCATCGGCATGACCGCGAGTGCCGTCTCCGCCCTCTCCCTGGACCCGCTCCAACTGCTCGTATGCATCGGCAACCACCTGTACACGCGGACGGCGATCGCGGCGTACGGCCGGTTCGCCGTCAACGTGCTCGGTGAGGACAGCGAGCACCTGGCGCGGAACTTCGCCGCTTCCAAAGCGGACAAGTTCGTGGGCGTCGAGACCGTCGACGACCACGGCGTGCCCGTGCTGAAGGACGCCATCGCGTCCGTCGTGTGTGACGTCGCCGAGGCGCTCCCCGGCGGAGATCACACCATCTTCGTGGGAGACGTCCTCCATTGGACGCACCAGGTGGAGTGCCGGCCACTGCTCCATTTCGCGGGCGGTTTCGGCACGCTCAGGGCTCCACGTTGAGCCCAGCCCTGGCAGCAGCGGTGGGACGCCGCCCGCCGCCCGGCCCGTGACCGACATGTCACCGCCCCCGATGTCCGGCTCCCGCGAGGCGAGCCGTGGTCGTCGGGGGCTCCGCCCGTCCCGAGAATCTCACGGAGAGTGCCATGACCAGCTCCGTCGCGACATTCAAACTGCGGCCCCCGGCCCAGCCCCCGCACCTGCTGAGCCGCCCGCGCCTGCTGCGCCGCCTCGACGCGGCGACCGAACCCGTCGTGGTGCTCTCCGCGCCGGCCGGTGCCGGGAAGACGGTGCTCCTGACCGAGTGGTCGCAGGGCCTGACGGCCCGTGGAGAGTGCGCCTGGCTCAGCCTGGACGCGTACGACAACGCTCCGGGCCGGCTGTGGTCCTGCATCCTGCGAGCGGTGCACCAGGCACGGCCGAACCTGCCCGGCCGCCTCGACAGCGACGGGTGGACGGTCGACGCCTGGCTCGAGGAGATCCTCCCGGGCCTGCTGACCGGACTGGGCGGGGAGGGACCGCTCACGCTCGTCCTCGACGGACTGGAATCCATCACGGACGCCGACGCGGTGCGCAGTCTGGCCGACTTCCTGACAAGGCTTCCCCCCGGCCTCCGCGTCGTCCTGTCGACCCGGCACCTTCCCGCAAGCCCCGTGCCGACCCTGCACGCCCGGGGTCTGGTCGCCGAACTCACCCCGCATGACCTGGCCTTCACCCCCGAGGAGGCGGAGGCGGTGCTCACCGGCCCGCTCGGGTCCGCTCCGAGCGCGGACGTGTCGCGCGCGCTGTACGAGGCCACCGAGGGATGGGCGGCGGGGCTGTGCATCATGGGACGCGCTCTCGCCCGTTCCGCGAACGAGGCCGACAGGGAAGGGAACCTGGCCCGCGGCGGTCGAGCGGTCGGCGAGTATCTGGCCACCGAGGTGCTCGACCGGCTCACCGCCGAACAGCGCCGGTTCCTGCTGCGCACCAGTGTGCTCGACGAGTTGAGCGCCGGACCGTGCCAGGCCCTCGCCGGGGACCGGGCGGGCGTACTGCTGCGCGAACTCGCACGGACCGTGCAACTGCTCGTGCCCGTCGCATCCGATCCGTCGGCGTACCGGCGTCACCGACGACTGTCCTCGCTGCTGTCCGACGTCCTCGCGTCCGAGGGGGCCGACACCGTCATGTCCCTGCACCGGTCGGCGGCCCAGTGGTACTCCCGGCAGGGGAACACGACCGCTGCCGTACGGCACTGGACCCTTGGCGGCGACGAGCCCGCGGCCGTCGCGTCGGTCCTCGACGGCTGGGAGAAGGCGATCTCGGCGGGCCGGGGTGCGCAGGTCTCGCAGTGGCTGGACCTCCTGCCGCCCCGCACGGTCGCCGCCGACGCTCGACTGTGCGTCGTGGCGGCGATGGCCGCTCTCTCAGAAGGCGCCCCGGAAACGGCCCGGCGCTGGCTGGATGTGGCCCGGCTGAGGCAGACGGGCGCGGAGACGGTGGGTGAGGGCGGCACGGTGCACGACGCCGCCGCTGTCGCTCAGGTCGTCGCGTGCTGTCTGAAGGGGGAGGTGCTGACCGCCGGCCGTCTCGCCGAAGCGGCCGTCGCCGGCACCCTGCCGCTCACCGCCTGGCGTGCCCTCGCCTGCACCGCCCGCGGTGCCGCACTGCTGTGGACACGCCGGTACGAGGAGGCGGAGGAACTGCTCGGCGAGGCCACCCGTGACGCGCACGCCGCCGGGCACGGCCTGGCGCTCGTACGCGCGCTGGGGCTGCGGACGCTGTGCGCACTCCTGGCCGGCCGGCACGAACTGGCGCGTGTTCTCAGTGAGGAGGCCTCCGAGGCGGTCGCGACGGCCGGCCTGGGCCGGCACTTCGTCTCCGTGACCGCCTACGTCGGCCGGGCCGCCCTGCTCCTGGAGGAGGGACGGACCGAGGAGGCCGAACAGGTTCTGGCCGGCGCGGAATCGGTGCTGGCGGACGCGCCCCGCACGGGAGGTGAACCCCACGTCCGCGCCCTGTGCCACCTCACACGGTCGCGGCTCGAGAGCGCGCGGCACGACCCGGACGCGGCGCGGAAGGCCCGCGCGGCGGCCGAACGGGCCGCGGCCCGCTGCGAGTCGCCCGGGGTGCTGACGGACCTGCTCGGCCGAGCAGGCGGGGACACGGCGACGGCACCCCCCGTCCCCCGGCCCGAGGACCTGTCGGTGGGGGAGCGGCGGGTGCTCCGCGCCCTGTGCGGCCCGCTGACGCTGCGTGAGATCGCCTCCGAGCTCTATGTGTCCCACAACACCGTCAAGACACAGGTACGGGCGATCTTCCGCAAGCTCGACGCGCACGACAGGGGCGGAGCGGTGGCCAGGGCCCGGCAGTGCGGTGTGCTCTGATCCGGACCCTGGCGCCCTGCTGCGGGGCGTCCCGCTACGAGGCGTCCCGGCGTGCGGCGTCCTGGCGCCGGGCGTAGTTCGCCTGAGCCGTGTACACGGTCTCCTCCTCGTCGCCGACGCTCTCGATGCCGCAGACCTTGCGCGCGAGGTCCGCCATGCTGCCGCTCGGGGACATCTCGGCACGCTTCATGGTGAGACTCCGGATGGCGAGCAGCGGCGTTCCGTTGAAGTTCTCGAAGGTGCTGATGCGGCCGCCCCAGTCGGACAGGAACATGTCGCGGATCACCCGGCTGATCTTCAGTCGGTCGTAGGGCCTGCCGACCGGTCCGGTCTGCAACGCCTCGAGCCACGGCCGCAGTTCGGGCTGCTGCCACTGCCCCTCGGTCGGATAGATCAGCGCGGAACGGCCGGCCAGGTCGAGGAGTTCGTGGACCATGTCGGTGATGTGCTCGATGTAGTACGCCCGCCCGAAGTCGAACATCAGGACGTTCGGCTTGAAGATGCCGCCCGGAGTGAAGAACCCCTCGTCCTCCGAACCCACCGTGTGCGCCTTCAGCGTCTGGTGGAAGCCGGCGAACCGGGCGACCCGGGCCTGGACCGGCGGCAGTTGGTACGTGCCGATGTGCTCGGTGATCAGCAGGGCCAGGCCGAGCATCAGCTCGGCCTTCACCATGGCACGCACCAGTGAGTGGTAGTGCAGCCAGTCGAAGACACGCTGCGGGTACAGCGAAGCGTGCTGGGGGTTGCCGATGTGGAAGACCCGGTTCCAGGGGATGAACACGTCCTCGAACACGATGACACTGTCCAGCTCGTCCCCCTGCGAGGCGAGCGGGTGCTCGATCTCGTCGCCGTCGTGGACGTTGCTCTCCCGGCAGATGATGGTGATCCCGGGGGTGTCGGGCTTCACCGCCCCGTAGATGATCTGCTCCGCGACGATCCCGGGTCGGTAGAAGACACCGATGTGGATCCAGTCGCCGAAGGCCGCGCCGGTGCTGATCGCCTTCACACCCCGCACGGTGATGCCCTCGTCCGAGGTGGCGACCACCCGCAGGGCGGGCGACTCGGCCTGGGCGGAATCGCGCGAGCGGTCCGCCTGCGGGTCGACGAAGGCCGGCGTCGCGTTGAGGTCGCCGTCCCGCACCACGTTCCAGAAGTCGAGGATCCCCGCGGTGAGGTCCCTCCCGTCGGTCCCGACCGACTGGCTGCTCCAGGGCTCCGGGTCGTCGATGTACGTCAGCAGGACGTAGTTGTTGACATCCGGTGTACGCGGGATCGCCCCGCCGCCGAGTTCCCGCTGCACCGTCTCCAGGTAGTGGCGCTTGCGCCGCAGGTCCTCCTTGGAGCGGTGCTGGAACCATGTCATGGACCGCCGCACGCCGTCCTCGTCCACGAACGTCATGGCGTCCTGGAGGTCCGGGCGGTGGTGAAGGTCGTAGAACGCCGCGAGGCTCTGGGCGTAGGCCCTGGTCTTCGGGTGCGTGGCCACGTTGTCGACGAGTTCGTCACCCACCCACACCCTGCGGCCGTCGTTCAGCGCTGCCAGGTATTCCTTGCCTGTACGCATGTCGTGCTCCTCTCCAGGGGCAAGAGATCCGGATGGCACGGAGCATGCGTCGCGACAGGGTGACCGGACGGCGCGCGGCCGGCGATCACCCGGGTGAAACCGGCGGTCACCCGGGGACCGCCGTAGAGGGCGGCCGCGGCGGTGAGCCATGCTTGCCCCATGACCAGCACAGACCCCGCCCGCGACGAGGCAGGCGGCCGCGGGAACCAGGCCGTTGCCGGTCTGCGCCTGCGGGGACGGGACCGCGAGATCACGGCTGTCCGCGAGGCCCTGGACACGGTGCGTGGCGGTCGGGGCGCGTGTGTCGTCGTGGAAGGCGCGCCCGGCGTCGGCAAGAGCCGGTTGCTGGAGGAACTGGACGCGATGGGGCGGCGGTCCGGGTTCGACGTGGTGTCGGTACGGGCCGACGAACTCGACCAGTACGCGGCGGGAGCGGCACTGCAGTCCGCCCTCCAGTCCTCCGACGGTTCCCAGCGGGCCGCCGCGGCCCCCGACGACCAGCGGCTGTGGCTGCTGGACAGCATCACGGACGCTCTGGAGGACCGGGCTCAGCACGCCCCGGTGGCCGTCCTCGTGGACGACGCGCAATGGGCGGACCCGGCCACGCTCTTCGTCCTCCGCACCCTGCCCGGACGCCTGGCCGCCTCACGGATCCTGTGGGTGCTGGCCGTACGGTCGGACGCCGAGCGACCGACCGTGGCCAGGGTGCGGGACGACCTCGAACGCCTCGGCGCCCGATGGCTGACCCTCGGTCCCCTGCCGCAGCAGGAGCTCCAGGACATCGCGGCGGACGTCCTCGGAGCGAGGCCGTCACCGGGTCTGGCCAGGCTCCTGAGAGCCGTCGCGGGCAATCCCTTCCTGGCCATCGAACTGGTCCGCGCGTTCGCCGGCACCGATGCCGCCAGAGCGGAGGCGGGAGAGGCGAGCCTTCTGCACGACGGCATACCCGTCAGCTTCCGGCGGAGTTTCGCCGCGCGCCTGGACCGGCTCCCGGAAGACGCCGTACGTCTGCTCCAGATCGGGGCCGTACTCGGCCGCGAGTTCGACCTCGGCACGGCCGCCCGCATGCTCGGCAGGCCGGTCGGCAGTCTGCTGGCGGGCATCGAGGCCGCCCTGAACGCCGGTCTGCTCTCGGCCGACGGTCCGCGAATCGCCTTCCGTCACGACCTCATCCGGCAGGCCGTCCACGAGAACCTGCCGCCGGCCGTACGCGTGGCGCTGCACCGGGAGGCGGCCGACAGCCTGCGCGGCGTCGGAGCGCGATCGGCCGAGGTGGCGTGGCACGTCGTCATGTCGGGCGGCCCCGTCGACGACGACGCCGTGACCACGCTGACCACCGCCGTACGGGAGCTGTCGTCGTCGGCCCCCGACGCCGCCGCGGACCTGGCCCAGCGGGTCGCCGGACTGCTGCCCCCGCACGACCGACGCCGCATCACCCTGCTGACCGGCGCCGCCGAGTACCTCGGCCGGACCCGCCGGGTCCACGAGGCGCTCGACCTGGTCGACGCCACCCTTCCGGAAGGCCTCGAACCACCGCAGGAGGCGAACCTGCGCCTGGTGGCCGCCGAGATCCACCAGGCGGCAGGCGACGACGCCGCCGCGATGACGCACCTCCAGCAGGCCCTGGAGCTGCCCGCGCTGCCGTCCGACCTGCGCGTCCGGCTGCTGAAGACCAAGGCGACCGGCCATGTGTACCTCGGAGACATCACCGCCGCCGAGCAGACGGGACCCTGGCTGGTCGAGGCCTCGTACCACAGCCACGACCCAGCCGTCGTCGTCAGCGCCATGGTGTTCCAGTCGCAGACGTCCTTCTACCGCGGGCGGCTGGCCCGCGCCCTCGCGCTCGCCGAGGAAGCCACCCGACGCGCCGGCACCCAGACCGCCGCGCTCTACCTGCGGCCCCCGCGGATCCCGGCGCTCTGGCTGGCCACCGTGCTGACCGCCACCGACCGCCTCGCGGACACCGGGCGGATTCTGCGGGAGGGACAGCGCGAAGCGGAGGCGCTGGGCCTGGGCTGGTCACTACCCCACTGGCACGCCGCCCGTGCCTGCGCACTGCTCGAACAAGGAGCGCTGGACGACGCGGCCGTCGAGGCCGAGTCCAGCCTGATGGTGGCGGGCGAACTCGAGATCACCCTGCCGAATCCGCAGGCCCGCTCCGTGCTGGCACTGGTGGAGATCCGGCGCGGTGACCTCACCAAGGCCAGGGACCACCTCCGTGCCGTCGAAACCGGGTCCGGTACGAACACGACGCAGCGGTACGGACCCTGGGTGTCCCTCGCGCGCGGGGGCCTGGCGGACGCGGAGGGCGAAGCGGCCGAAGCGGCGGCGGCTCTCACGGCCAGCTTCCGGAGCAGCGAGCCGACGCGGCTGCTGGCGGTACCTCCGTCCCACTGGCCCGGGATCGTGCGCATCGCGCTCCGCGCCGGGGACCCGTCGCTCGCCCAGGCCGTGTCCGGCGCACTGCGCAGCCTGGCCCCGCAGGACGAGAGCCGGCAGATCATCGGGGCGGTCCGCGCCCATGTGGACGGCCTGCTCCACCGCGACCCCCGTGCACTGGAGTCCGCCGTCACCGCTTACCGGAGCACCGGCAGGCCGCCGGCTCTGGCTGCCGCCTGCGAGGACCTCGGCGAGCTCATCGCGGAGTCGGCCGACACGACATCGGCGATCCCGTACTTCGAGGAAGCGGGCCGGCTCGTGTCCGCCTCAGGCGCCGGGCGCGACCAGGAACGGATCAGACGGCGCCTGCGCCGGCTCGGTGTGCGCACCGCCCCCGTGCGGCACCACACGGCCGGCCCCCCGGGGTTGGGAAGCCTGACCGAATCCGAGCGGAAACTCATCCCGCTCGTCGTCGAGGGCCTCACCAACCGGGCCATGGCCGACCAGCTCTACGTGTCGGTGCACACCGTCAACACGCACATGAAGCACATCTTCACCAAGCTCGGCATCAACTCGCGGGTGGAACTGACCCGCCTGGCGGTCGAGCGGGGCGTCAGCACCGACGGAGCCGACTGAGGCGGTACGCCGACCGCCGGACACGACGGCAAGGATCCCTTGAATGGGTGACGCCTGACGCGGACACCACCCGTGATGCTGGCAGCAACGGCGTGGCCTCCAGAAAGGCACCGTCACTCATCAGGAGGTGACCGCCTCATGAACACGACGCGCACCATGGACACCACGAGCGCGCTACGCGCCCACCGGCGCCGAGGCCCCGGACGACCGGCCCACGGGACGCCACCGCGTCCAGGACCCGGCGACGGCCTCGGGGCGCCCCGAAAGCAGCGTCCGCGGGGCAGGACCGTCAGCCGTGGCGCGGACGGATAGCCGACCGCGGCCCAGGGCGGCCGGGCCAGGCGCCCCTACGGGCCGACGGCACGGATACCGCGGCCAGCTCCGGGACGTCGTGACCGCGAGCGCGGCCCCGCACGGATACACCCTGGCGCTGTGGACGGCCACCGCGGTGACGTCGTCCGAACGTGGTGCCCCTGGGACCGCCGACGTCCTGGCGCTCCTTGCCGGCGCGACGCTCACCTTCGTGGCGCTGGCCGCTGTCGCGCACGGCGGTTCCCCCATGACGCCGGGCAGGTCCGCCCCGGCCGGCACGCGCATCTGGGCAGCCTGCCACCTGCCCATGGCGACGTGCGCCGCACTGGCCGTTCTGTTGCTGACCCGGTGCTGCTCAGGGCCCCTCCTGTGGGGGCTCGTCGGGGCGACCACGACCGCCGTGTACCTGCTGGGTGTCAGCGCCCAGTTCCTCTGCTTCGCCGTTCGCGGCCACCGGGAAACCACAGACACTCAACCGTAAGAGGTTCACCATGTCCCTCGCACTCGATCCCGCTGCCCAGGACCTCCTGTTCAGGGAGGCCCGTACCGCCAACACCTTCACCGACGAGCCGGTTTCGGACGACCAGGTCGAGGCCGTCTACGACCTGGTCAAGTACGGCCCCACCTCGATGAACCAGCAGCCGCTGCGCATCGTCCTGGTCCGTTCCGCCGAGGCGCGCGAGCGCCTGGGCGCGCACCTGTCCGAGGGCAACCGCAAGAAGACCGCGGCCGCCCCGCTCGTCGCCATCCTCGCCGCCGACCTGGAGTTCCACGAGGAACTGCCCACCCAGTTCCCGCATTTCCCCCAGGCCAGAAGCCTCTTCGCCGACCGGGCGGTACGCGAGCCGTCCGCGAGGTTCAACGCGTCCTTGCAGGTCGGCTACTTCATCATCGGCGTCCGCGCCGCCGGCCTGGCCGCCGGACCGATGACCGGCTTCGACGCCGAGGGCATCGACAAGGAGTTCTTCGGCGACGGCGAGCACTCGGTTCTCGCCGTCGTCAACATCGGCAGGCCGGGCGAGAACGCGTGGTTCACGCGCTCCCCACGTCTGGCGTACGAGCAAGTGGTCACGACCGTCTGACCGACGGGCAACGGGCGGGGCGCGTACCTGGGTCCGAGACCGTTCCACACTCTCGGACGAGGCCTGCGGTACGCGTCATCGGCCCAGGGCTTTTCCGGTCGGCCATGGTGGCGGGGGCTGAGCGGTCGGGCATCATGCCTGGGTGAGCTCCATCGTGAAGTTCTTCGTAGCACCGGACGACGCGTCGGCCGCCCTCGTGGTCGAGACCGGACCCGGCCACGCCTTCGAGACCCTCTCGTTCGGCAACTTCGACTCGGAGGAGGCTGTGGTCGAGTGGGAATGCCTCTTGTCCGGAGGCGATTTCGAGCAGCTCGTGGAAGCCGGCGAACCGCGCGTCGTCGCCGGCGAGGACGACGACGGATGCGTTGTCTTCGCGCTCTCCGCCCGCCTGACGGGCGCTCTCGCCGAGGCGGAACGATTCCGACTGCGTGAGGTGGCCGAGGCGTGGGCCCGGCAGCGTGCGGAGGACGGTGCGGCGATCGACACGGAGCTGGCCGGCGAGATGGTGGAGAGTCTGGGAACTCTCGCACGGGGCACGGAAGAGCGTGGCCACGGCCTGTACTGCTGGCTCGCGTAGGGATCAGGTTCGGAGCCGGACGGGTAGGGCCGCAGCGGGGGCGCTGCCCAGATGGCGAACCGGCGCCCGGCACAGCGGGTGGCCACCGGCCGGTGAGGCGGACGGCCATCCGGCTTCGCACGAAGCTTCGCAGCAAGCTTTTCGCGAAGAACGACACAGGAATCGCGACGCCGTCGAACGAACCGTCACCGGCGCAGGCACGGTTTCTGGCAGGTCACTTCACCGCACCCCGGTCCCGATCCGGTGCAGAATCCCGTCGATCACCTGCCGACGGTCCCGCCACCGGCGGGGCCGGCCGGTGAGCGGTTGGTCGACGCCTGGGCGGTGTCGACGACTTCACTCCGTCACACCTCTGGGTGGTCCACCTCGACCACCGGTGTCGTGGACCCGTTCACGACAGCCCACGCCGCGTACCGGCGGCGCCACTCGGCGAGGGCGACCGGCTGAACGTCAGGGGCGTCGTCGGCCCATACGATCCAGCAGCCGGCACGCCGGAACGCGTCGCGCACCGTGTCCAGAAGTGGCGCCAGCTCCTCGGCACCGGCCTGCCCCCACGCGCCGCGAGTGGAGAGCAGCTGCCAGACCGCGTACTCGGTCCGCTCCATCCAGCCCGCGCGGTAGGCGAGTTCGGACACTTCCGACATCGCTTCGGCGAGCGCCCGCTGGGCGAGCGTCAGTTCGGACATGCCGCCAGTATGCGGCCGCGGAACCGCGCGGATCATCCGGGATTCACCGCCGCCGCGTCGCACTTCCGCGTCCGCCGGCCCGGGGCCCGGGGATCCGGACTCGCGGCCTCATGTCCCGCGTGCGCACATCGTTGACATGCCCCTGCCTAGTAGCTAGCTTCACGAAGAGTTCCCGTCTGCGCCCCCAGGTGCTCGTGGCCCCGGGGCCCCGTCAACGCGTTCGCATCGCCAGGCGCCCCGTCGCAGCGATGAGACAACGTTGTCATTCTCCATCGCGGCTCACGCGTCGCGCTCTCGATCCGAAGGCAACGTTGTCAAGTGCCGCTTCCCGCTTCCGAGTAGAGGAGGAACCCGTGACGAAACGAGTGCCGAGACCCCCAGCAACCACCACGATCGGCTTGTTCGCGGCCGCCGCACTGGCCGCGGCCGGCCTGTGCGCACCTGCGCAAGCGGCCGAGAAGGCCGCGCTCGTCACGTCGCCCGCCACCGTGGTCAACCCGTTCATCGGGACGTCGAACCAGGCCGACGACTTCCCCGGGGCCGACGTGCCGTTCGGCATGGTGCAGTGGAGCCCGGACACGCCGTCGCGTCCCTCCGGCGGCGGATACGAGTACAACGACTCGTCCATCACCGGCTTCAGCCTCACCCATATCGCCGGACCCGGCTGCGGCGCCGCCGGCGACATACCGGTGCTGCCCACGGTGGGCACGGTCAACACCGGTGCGACGGACGCGTTCTCGCACGCCAACGAGTCGGCGACCGCGGGCTCGTACAAGGTCGCCCTCGCCAATCAGGTGACCACGGAGCTGACCACCACGACACGCAGCGGCATGGCGCGCTTCACCTTCCCGTCGAGCAGCCAGGCCAACCTGATCTTCAAACTCACCGGAAGCCAGAACGGCGCCACCTCGACGCAGTTCACCAAGGTCTCGAACACCGAGGTGAGCGGCCAGGTCACCAGCGGCCACTTCTGCGGCGCGGGGAACACGTACAGCGTGTACTTCGACATGGTCTTCGACCAGCCGTTCACCTCGCAGGGCGCCTCGGTCGCGAAGGCGCCGGCCACCACCCCGGCGAAGCCCGGCACGGCGTCCAAGAACGCCGCCGAGAAGCCCAACAAGCCGGTGCTTCACGGCAAGGCCCTCACCGCGACGGCACCGAAGGCGGCCGAGGGCGGCGCGGCCCCGAGCGCTGCCGCCTCGAACGGTTACGTCACCTTCAACACCACCGCCAATCCTGTGGTGCAGGCCAAGGTCGGCATCTCCTACGTCTCGGTCGCCAACGCGACGGCCAACCGGGCGGCGGAGAACCCCGGGTGGGACTTCAACGCGACCCGCACCGCCGCACAGAACGCCTGGAACAGCGCACTCGGCAGGATTCAGATCGCCGGCGGGACGGCCGCGCAGCAACAGAGCTTCTACACCGCGCTCTACCACTCGCTGCTGCACCCGAACGTCATCAGCGACACCAACGGCCAGTACTACGGGTTCGACGGCAGGACGCACACCGTGGACACCGGCCACAAGGCGGCGTACGCCAACTACTCCGGCTGGGACATCTACCGCTCGCAAGCCCAACTCGAAGCCCTGGTCGCACCCGACGTCGCCTCGGACACCGCCCAGTCGATGGTCGACGACTACGCCCAGACCGGTGTCTTCCCTAAGTGGTCGGAGAACAACGGCGAGTCCTACGTCATGGTGGGCGACCCGGCTGACGCCATCCTCGCCGACTACTACGCCTTCGGGGCGAGGGACTTCGACACCTCGACCGCCCTGACCGACATGATCAGACAGGCGAGCACGGCCAACAACGACCGGCCCGGCCTGAACTACCTCGACTCACCCGGGTACATGCCGCACGACGGCAGCTACGGCTGCTGCAACTTCTACGGCCCGGTGGCCACCACGCTGGAGTACAACACCGCCGACTTCGCGATCTCCGCACTGGCCGGGGCACTCGGCGACACCAGCCACCAGAAGACGTACGCGAACCGTGCCCAAGGCTGGCGCAACGTGCTCAACCCCGCCTCCGGCTTCGTCGAACCGCGCAACGCCAACGGCTCCTGGACCGGCGGTTTCGACCCCACCAGCGGCACCGACATGGTCGAGGCCGACTCCTGGATCTACACCGGGATGGTCCCGTTCAACATCGGCGGCCTGGCCCGCGCCAAGGGCGGCAACACGGCGATGAACCACTACCTGGACACCGTGCTGCGCAGCTACACCGGCGACAAGGGCTACGCATGGGTCGGCAACGAACCCAGCATCGAACTGCCCTGGGAATACGACTACACCGGACAGCCCTACAAGACACAGGGCACCGTCCGGGCGATCCAGGACCAGATCTGGGCGAACACGCCGGGCGGTCTGGCCGACGGCAACGACGACCTCGGTGCGATGAGCGCCTGGTACGTGTGGTCCGCGCTGGGCATGTACCCCGAGACGCCGGGCACCTCCGACCTCGCGCTGGGCTCCCCGCTGTTCACCCAAGCCGTGGTCACCCTCCCGTCCGGCCAGACGCTGACGATCAACGGCAACGGCGCCGCCGACAACGCCCCCTACGTGCAGTCGGCGACGTGGAACGGCACTGCCTGGAACAACGCCTTCGCCCCCACCACGGCGATCAGCGCCGGCGGCACGCTGACCTACACGCTCGGCACCACCGCCAACACCTCCTGGGCGACGGGCGCTTCGGCGGCCCCGCCCTCCTACGCCGGTGACACCACGGCCCCCGCCTCGCCCCGCATCGGCCCCCTCACCTCCGCGGTGGCCTCGAACCTGTGCGTGGACGACGCGAGTTCCTCCACCACCGACGGCACCCACGTCCAGATCTGGGGCTGCAACAACACCTACGCCCAGGACTGGATCGTCGCCGGTGACGGAACGGTCCGGACCCTCGGCAAATGCCTGGACGCCGATCACAGCGGGACCACCAACGGCACACTGGTCCAGCTGTGGACGTGCAACGGCAGCGGGGCCCAGCAGTGGACCCCGGGCGCCAACGGATCACTGGTCAACCCCCAGTCCAAGCTGTGCCTGGACGACCCCAACTCCTCCACCACGAACGGCACCCAGCTCCAGCTCTACACCTGCAACGGCTCGAACGCCCAGAACTGGAGGCTGCCGGGCTGAGAGACCGAAACGGGTGGCCCCGGCACCTCCCGGCGACTCCCGCGCACGGCGCCCGTGTGCGGGGTGGGGGGGGCCGGCGCGGGGCGGGGGGGGGGGGGGGGCGGCGCCGGCGGGGCGGCGCGGCCCCCCCCCCGCCGCCCCCGCGGCCCGACAGACCGCGGGAGCCGGTTCAGACCGTGGTGACGGGTCGGTCGGGCGCGTGGGTGTGTTCGGCCCAGATGGTCTTGCCGTGGTGGTTGTGGCGGGTTCCCCAGCGTTCGGCGAGCTGGGCGACGATGAACAGTCCGCGCCCGTTCTCGTCGAAGGTGCGGGCCCGGCGCAGATGGGGCGAGGTGCTGCTGCCGTCGGTGACCTCGCAGACCAGGCTGCCGGCGTGGTGGATCAGACGCAGCCGGATGGGGGGCTGGGCGTGGCGGATGGCGTTGGTGACCAGTTCGCTGACGATGAGCTCGGTGGTGGGGGCGGCGTCCGTGAGGCCCCAGGCGGCCAGTGTCTCCGCGATGTGGGTGCGGGCGTAGGAGACGGCGGCAGGGTCGGCCGGCAGGTCCCAGGTGGCGACCGTACGGGTGTCCAGTGCGTGGGTGCGGACGGCGAGGACGGCGACCTGCGTACGGGACACGTCGAGCAGGGCATTGACGGCGGATCGGCAGGTGGCGTCCAGGCCGGGCTGGGGCCGTGCGAGCACGCTGAGAAGTTCCTCGCCGCCGGAGTCGTGCGCGCCGGTGCCGGTACGGGTGTACATCAGGAGCGTGCTGCCCTCGGGGAGGTCTATCTCGGTGGATTCGAACGGCAGGTCCGTCTGTCCCAGGGAGGGGCCTTCGGGCAGGTCGAGGGAGATGACCGTGCCGTCGGGTGCGATGACGGCGGGCGAGGAGCTTCCGGCGCCGGCGAGGGTGCAGCGGCAGGACGCGGGATCGTAGACCGCGTACAGGCATTGGGCGCTGACGGCGCAGGTGCTGGTCGTCCCGGTGCCGTGACCGGGGCGGACGTCGGGCCGGAGCCGGGCGAGGACGTCGGCGAGGTGGGTGAGCAGCTCCTCGGGCTGCAGATCGACGTCGGCCAGGGTGCGTACGGCGGCCCGGAGTTCGGAGGCGGTGGCGTCGGCGTTCGGTCCGGCCACCGAACCGGCGACGAGCCCGACCCGGGCGCCGGACAGCGGGATGGCGTCCAGCCACTGGGCGCGCGTACCGAGTCGGCCGGACCCGGTCCGGTAGTGCCCGGCCAGCTCCACCACCGCGGGTTGCGGCAGCGCGGCGGGCAGGATGTCGGGCGGTGAGGACGGAACGGCATGCGGCGCTTCGGGGGCACTGGCCCGGTCGTCCGCCGGACCGGGCCGACGTGGCGTGTTCCGGGCGGCTTTGGCGGCCGGCGTGGCCCGCAGGCACGGCCGCACCCGGTAGACCACGAGGCTCAGGGCGAAGGACAGGGCGACCGCGGTGATCACGACCGTCCGGCCCCCGGCCGACACTCCGTGGATGGCGAAGCCGTAGGTGGCGATGCTGAGAACCAGCGTGGAGACACCGATGATCAGGGATTGCCGCACGGGCAGGAGCGCGGCGGCGGTGACGGGGACGAGCACGGAGAATCCCGACCAGCGGACGAGGCCGCCCGCGGACTCCTGGAGCTGCACGGCGCACGACGCGACGACGTAGCCGACGAGCAGCACACCCAGCCACCTGTTCCGTCGTGTGACGGTCATCGTCGTCATCGCCTTTCCGTGGATACCGCGTCGTTTCGGGAACACCGGACAGGTCACTGGTCGGCCTCCGGCAGGTGATGTGGACTGGACGGGTGGGGAACCTGACCGGTGCCCGGAGCGGCGACGCGCTGGACGGCCACCAGGGCGAGATCGTCCTCCAGGTGTCCGTCGGCGTGGATGTCCACGTCGTCGTTGATGCGCCGCAGCAGGTCGTGCGGGCAGCCCCACGGCCAGTCGGCGGCCCGCTCCAGGATCGGGTAGAAGCCGCCGGTGGTGTCCCGGGCTTCCACGACGCCGTCGGTGTAGAGCAGCAGGGTGTCAGCGGGCCCGAACGCGAAGGTGTCGACGTGGTAGTCGTCGGGGGAGACGCCGGCCAGTCCGAGGGGTGGTGCGGGGCGAGGCGCCGGCAGCGCGGCCACCTCGCCGTGGCGGCCCCGCAGCGGTGCGGGGTGCCCGCAGCTGATGACCCGCGCGAGAGCCGCCTCGTCGGGGATTTCGACCAGCAGCGCGGTGATGAAGCGCTCGCTGCTCTCGGGGTCGCTGTCGGCGAGCTGCGCGAAGTGTCTGCGGACACTTCTCTCCAGGGCGGCGGCCAGTTCGGGGAGGGCGACGTGTTGGTAGGCGGCCTCACGGAAAGCGCCGAGCAGAGCGGAGGCGTCCTCGACGGCGGGCAGGCCCTTGCCGCGGACGTCCCCGATGAGGAAGCGGTTCGTGCGGCCGGTCCGGGCGGCGGCGTACAGGTCGCCGCCCACCCGGGCGTGCGCCGCGGCCGCCCGGTACGTACAGGCGACCCGCAGCGGACCCAGCCGACGGGGCAGAGGGCGCAGTACGACCCGCTGGGCCACCTCGGCCACCGCGCGTACCTGCGCCAGTTCCCTCAGGTCGCGGTCGTGCAGGCTCCGGGCGGCGACGACGAAGACCGACACCACCAGCAGAGCCGCGATGTGGATCGGCAGGAGCGGCGAGTGCAGCAGGCCGTCACGGCGGTCGATGACGAACATGGCCGCGCTCGCCACGAGGGCGGTGCCCGCGGTGAAACGGGAGCTGGCGAACGCCGCCGTGGAGGTGGGGGCGGCGACCAGCAGGGGGGACAGGTGCACCGCCATCGGAGCGAAAGTCGCGGCCAGGGTGATGGCGGTGATCAGCGCGACCGGGACGGCCGACTGGGTGAGGACGCCGCTCATGTGCGGGCCACCACGTGCGAACGGGACGTGCCATGGACCGCGTGTACGGCCGCCGCCGACACCCCACTCGGCGACCGGGCGCTTCGGCCTGGCTCCACCGGCCCGGGAGAGCGGGAGAGGGGATCGGATCATGGGGGCCGCCTCGGGAGAGGGGGTGGTACGTACGGTCTCTTCGAGCATCCGCCCGCACGACGGCGGACACATCGGTGCCGGCCCGCACCACGCATGCGTAAGACCCTGCATCACACCGCATGTCCTACGGTCTCCGGCTGCGCCCTCCCCGCGCACCTTCCTGCGGTTTTCCCGCACCCGCGCCGGCAGCGGCTGCCCGACCGCCACGGGGGCTCTACCGTTGCAGCTATGGACGACCCCAGCTCCTCGCCGGCCCGGCCGGCGCCCCGGGAGGTGACCGTCGTACTCGCCGACGATCATCTGGTGGTCCGGGCCGGAATGCGGCTTCTGCTGGCCCAGGACCCGGCATTCCGGATCGTGGCCGAGAGCGCCACGGTCCCGGACACCGTCGAGGCCGTGAGCCGGACCCGTCCGCGGGTGCTGGTCCTCGACCTGACCATGGCCGGCAAGTCGAGTCTGCCCGTGATCCCCGCGCTGCTCACCGCGTCACCCGGCACGCGGATCCTGGTCCTCACGATGCAGGAGGACCCGGCGTTCGCCCGGGAGGCGCTTCGCACCGGCGCGGCCGGTTACCTGCTCAAGGAGGCGGCCGCCGAGGAGTTGCGGGCCGCCGCGCACCAGGTCGCCGACGGGGCGACGTACGTCCAGCCGGTGCTGGGGGCCAGGCTTGCCCTCGAGACGCCGGGACCCGCCGGCCAGGAGTCGTTGACCGGCCGCGAGGCCGAGGTGCTGGCCCTGCTGGCGCTGGGCCACACCAACCAGGAGATCGCGCGGCGTCTGTACGTCTCGGTCCGGACCGTCGAGACCCATCGGGCCCGCATCCGGGACAAGCTCGGCAAGGACACCCGGGCGGAGCTCATCGCCGCGGCCCGCGAGCGCGGCCTGGTGGCATGAGGGGACCGCGTCAGGCCCGATGGGGCATCGCCCTGCAGGCGGTGGGGACCTGTCTGCTCGCGGTCGCGGTGGTGCTGGAGGTCACCGACCAGCCGCTGCCCTCCGAACTGGCCCTGTCCCTCGCCGCGGCAACCCCGTTTCTCGGGGCAGCCCCGCTGTACACCGCCGGACGCCGGACCTGGATGGTGGTGGCCGCCGCCATCGCGCTCATGCTCGCCGTGGCCAGCCTGGTCCGCATCACCGAGCAGCCGTTGCTGAACGCCCTGCACGTGCTCCCGCTCCTCCTGGTCGTGTACACGGCCTCCACCATGCGCAGCGCGACCCACCGCGACCGGGGCCTGAGACGGGAACGTGTCCGGGCCCGCCACGACGGCGCGGAGCGCGAACGCCGCCGCTGGGCCCGTGAGCTGCACGACGACACCCTCCAGGAGCTCGGCGCCGTCCAGGTGGTGCTCTCCTCCGCCGCCGCCGACGGCCGACCCGAAGCCATGCGCAGCGCCATCGAGCAGGCACGTGCACTGGTCGGCAACCAGATCACCTCACTGCGCCACCTGATCACGGATCTGCGTCCCCTGGTCCTGGACGAGCTGGGACTGCGCGCGGCCCTGGAGGCGCTGTGCCGTCGCACCTCGGAGACCTTCGGGATCCGCGTCGATCTCCGGATCGATCCGCAGCACGCCGACATCAGCGACCGGCTGACCTCGGAAGTACAGGCCCACGTGTACCGCATCGCGCAGGAGGCACTGACCAACGCGGTGAAACACGCCCGGCCCACGCGGATCACCGTCGGCGTGGAGGCCGACGGCCCTGCGATGACGCTGACCGTCTCCGACGACGGGCGGGGGATGCCCCAGTTCCCGGACTCCAGGCGCTGGCCGGCCCTGCGCGCGGCCGCGCCGCCGGCCTCCACCGTGCGGGGCGTGGGACTCTCCGCCATGCACGAGCGGGCGGACCTCATCGACGCGCGGCTCACGATCCGCAGCGTCGCCGGAAGGGGCACCACCGTCATCCTGAGGGTGCCCGAGTGACCGTGCGTCTCCTCGCGGCAAACTCGCCGTGATCGCCGGGTGGCCCCGCCGGTGTGTCGCAACACGCCCTAGAGCAACAGCACGACTGCGGCCCCGATGCCTCCGAGGAGCAGTGCGACGAGGGCACTGAGCCAGCCGCCGCGGCCCCAGCGGAAGGGGTGGTCCAGAGCCAGCTTTCCCGGACCGGTGGCGGCGACGCCGAGCGCGACGACCGCGATGCTCAGGTTGTACTCCAGGCCGCCGTCGGTCACCCACACCCCGTGGGCCGCGGTGACGGTCACCATGGCGTTGATCATCACGCCGATCAGGGCGCTCGCCGCCAGGGGGGTGAACAGTCCCACCGCGAAGCCGAGGCCGCCGAGGAGTTCGGAGGCACCGCCAATCACGGCGTAGACCTTGCCCGGCCGGTAGTCGAGCGCGGCGAGCCCCTTGGCGGTGGCGGTCAGACCGTCGCCACCGAAGATCCCGAAGAGCTTCTGGGCACCGTGACCTGCCATCAACAGGCCGAACGTGAGTCTGATGAGCAGCAGACCGCAGTCACCGGCCGAGACCGCCGACCGTGCCGGAGCGCCGGCCGCGGGATCGGGGGACGCGCGTAGTCGCTGAAGGACGGAGTTCACGGGGGCTCTTCTCCGCTCCGCGTTCCAGGGCGGGGGCGGCTGACCTTCGGGGAACGGCGGAGCTCGTTTGTCGGGTCGTCGTGACGCCTTGAAGGCGGCGTGCGACGAAGACCGCGCCACTGCCACGCACAGGCCACGCACGGTCACCACTGTCGGGCGTCCGTCCGGGCGGGCCGCCGGCTGACTTCGCTGTGCGTTCGTGGCTGTGTCCTTCCATCCTTACTCCGGTCGGCCGCTCATGGGTCGGCGGACCGTTGGGGGAGCCGCGCACCTGGTCCCGGACCGTGACGAGCGGTCGCGCAGCGGCAGGTCCTGGCGGGATCCCGAGTCCGTGGAGGCCGGGGAGCGTCTCACCCGGACGTGTAGTTTGAGCGGCGGTGCGGGGCCCGCGGGGCATGGCGGGGCCGTGAGCCGGAGAGAATCAGAGCATGCACGAACCGGTGTCCGACGAACCGCTCCCCGCCTCCGGAATCCCGCCCGTCACCGATGTGGTCTTCACCGCGGACTTCGCCTCCACCCGGCAGTGGGTCGCGGGCCGTTCCTGGGCCTATCCCGACGGCGGTCCGGTCAATCCGGGCGACGACAAGCTCGACTACCTGGTTCAGGACGGCACTTACAGCCGCACCGGCGTCTTCCGGGCCACCCGAAGACGGGACGGCAGGTGGAACACGGGGCTGCTGACGACCGAAGGCAGCGAAGAGGGGTTCGCCGTCCGCGCGGGCGACGAACTGGAGGCGCGCGTGCGGTTGCCCGCCGAGATCGGCGCCTGGCCGGCGATCTGGACCTGGCGGGACGGCGGCCAGGAGATCGACGTCTTCGAGTACCACCCCGACAACGCGGACCTGCTGGAGTTCTCCAACCATGTCCGGGGCAGCGGTCACTACTACACCGACGAGGCGGTGGGTCCGGGGGCGTGGGTCGATCTGCGGGTCGAGTTCGGCGTCCGTTCCGTGGTGTGGTGGGTGAACGGCGTCCAGGTGTTCGCGGACCGGCGCGGGGTGGGGCGCGCCTGGCACGCCTACCTCATCGTCAACCTCTCGGTGTGCGCCGGGCGTTACCATCCGGCTCCCGTCCGCGGGACCATCGCGATGTCGTACGAGGTGGAGAGCCTGGTCGTGCGCCGAAGGGCGGTGCCGGCCCACTGAACGGTGACACCGTGGGTACGGCGAGCACGGGGGCGTACCGGCGTACCGGCGTACCGGCTCGGCGCGCCGGCGGACCGTGCCCGCGTGACGCATGTCCTTCGCGATCGGCGAGGCCCTGGCCGGATCGCCCGGACGCCGACCTCGGGTAGGCACCGGCGGAAGCGGTGTCAGGCCGGCCGGGACAGGGGCGTCTGTTCCGAGGCGCGGGCTTGCAGGACCCGGACGATGAGCAGTGCCACGTCGTCATGGCCGCCCGGATCGCGCAGGGCGTGCAGGAGCACCTCGCAGGTCTCGTCGAGGGGGCGGTGCGGATCGTCCAGGAGGGTGAGCAGACTGTCCATGCACGCGTCGATCGGGAAGCCGCGCTTCTCGACCAGACCATCGGTGTAGAGGACGAGTTGATCACCACGGCCCAGGGCGAGCACGCTGGTGTGGAAGCCGCCGTTGCCCACCCCCAGCGGGGTTCCGGTGGGCAGGTCGAGCAGTTCGTGTTTCCCGTCCATGCGCAGGAGCGCGGGCGGCAGATGGCCGGCCAGCGAGATGAGGCAGCGCGCGCTGTGCGGGTCGTAGACGGCGTACACACAGGTGGCGATGATGTCCTGCTCCAGGTCCTCGGTGATGCGGTCGAGGTGCTGGAGGACCTGGGCGGGGTCGAGGTCGAGGCCGGCCAGGGTGCGGGTGGCGGTGCGGAGCTGGCCCATGGTGGCGGCCGCGCTGACACCGCTGCCCATGACGTCCCCGACGACCAGGGCGGTCTTGTCGCCGCCGAGGGCGATGACGTCGAACCAGTCACCACCGATCCCGCTGGCCGCCCTGGCCGGCTGGTACCGGGAGGCGACGGCCAGCCCGGGCCGCTGCGGCGGAGGGTGGGGGAGGAGGCTGCGCTGAAGGGTGAGAACGGTGCGCCGTTGTTCCTCGAAGGCGCGGTAACGTTCGGTGACGTCCACGCTGGAGGTCACCACGCCCAGCGCCTTTCCGTTGGGGGCTTCGAGACGGTGGAACGAGATCGACCAGGCGTGCTCGTTGTCGGGGTCGGCCGGGGTGTGGCCGGAGGTGTACTGGTCCAGGACCGGGGCGCCGGTGGCCAGGACCTCGTGGATGGTCGTTTCGAAGGACTCGTGCAGGTGCGGAAGCACCTCGTGCACGTGTCGGCCCAGGTGTTCGGCGGCGGGGACGCCGCTCATCCGTTCCTCGGCCGCGTTGACCGACACGTAGCGGAGGTCGGTGTCCAGGACACCGAGCCCGATGGGTGACTGGGAGACCAGCCGGGCGGCCAGGGCGAGGTCGCGCTCGACCTGCCGCAGCGTCGCCTGATCCGCGGCGAGCCCCAGGGCGTAGTGGTTCCCCTGCTCGTCCTGGAGCCGCATGTTGCGGAACTCCACCCGCCGTGTGGTGCCGTCCTTGTGCCGGATGGGGAAGACCCCGGCCCAGCTGCCACCGCCCTCCATGACCTGCGCGAAGAGACCGAGGACGACGTCCCGGTTCTCATCGTGGATCAGCAGGCGGCCGGCGTACTCGCCGAGCGCCTCCGCGGCGCTGTAACCGAAGAGGTCCTCGCCCTGGGGGCTCCACAGGACGATCCTGCCGTGGTCGTCGAGGAGGATGGCTGCCACGCTCAGCAGGTCGAGGAGACCACCGGAGGCGGTCGGGGCGACGTCCGCCGCGTCGGAGTCGCTCTCCAACGACTCGGCTGCACCCATCCCCATCCCTCCTCACTGCACGCGGCCACTCGGTGGTGTCAGGACGCCGAGGTACCCCACGGCTCGGCAGCAGGCGTCATGCTTCACCTCATCGTCTCCCTCCACGCCGAGTCCCGCAGCTATACCCGCCGCAAACCCCGAACCGGGACATCGTGTCGGGTTTAAATGGTTACCGCCCAAAATACGCGCGCCCTGGCCCCCGCGGTGCCCGGTCAGGAGGGCGGGACGATCCCACAGGGCCCGCAACCCACCCGGGGTAGGCCGTACACGCGGGGATGCCGTGCGCCAGGCCACCCGGAAGGCCCATCGGACCCGCTCGGAGGTGTCACGGCGGTTTCCCGCGCCGGCGAACGGTGGAAGCCGGGGTACCGGGACGGTGCGGCGACCGACCGCAGCCGGAAGCTCACCGGTGTGTGGAGGTTCCGGCGTCCCCAGGGCCGAAGGGCGGGGACGTCTGGGGGCGGCGCCGCGACGTGGCCGCGGTTGTACACCCCGGGCCGCGGACTGATGCTGTAGACATCGCCACGGGTTGGGGTGGTGCCATGAATGTCTGGAATGCGAAGGACAGCGTCTACTTCCGTGGTCCCCTCGACGTCACGCGGGCCGCCACGGCGGTCCTGGATGCCCAGGGCTGGGTCGTGGGGTGGAGTCCGGCGGCCGAGGAGATGCTCGGCTACCGCTCGGACGAGATCGTGGGGCACCCCGTGGACCTGCTCTTCGCGGGCGGTCGTTCCTGGCAGCCCGGTCTCGCCGAGTGGCGTGACGCCCCCAACGTGCGCAGCAACGCGGTCGACCTGAAACACCGCGACGGCCACATCGTACGGTCGGCGACGATGATGTCCCGCCTGTCCCACACGGGCGACGGGCCGGCCTGGGTCGTGGTCGCGGCGGAGCTTGAGGAGGTCCACGAGTGGGAGGCGGGTCAGGCCATGCTGCGCGGCCTGGCCACCCAGTCGCCCATCAGCCTGACCATCTACGACACCGACCTCCGGCTGGCGTGGGCCAACGCCGCGTCGGGCGGGGAGTTCACCGAACCGGTCGAGAACGTCATCGGGACGTTGTCGCAGGACCTGTACCCGGGCGGCGAGGTGATGACCGAGGGGGCGCCCTCGACGCTGGAACAGGTCATGCGCAACGTACTCACCACCGGCGAGCCGGTCGTCGACCTGCGCTACCGCGGGCGGCCGCCGGCCGACCGCCAGCAGGACCACGTCTGGTCCTGCTCCTACTACCGGCTGCAGGACGCCCGCGGCCAGACGCTGGGCGTGTGCGAGGACGCCTTCGACGTGACCGACCGCTATCTGGCCCAGCGGCGGCTGGCACTCCTGGTGCGCGCCGGGTCCCACATCGGCCGCACTCTCGATGTCACGCGCACCATCAAGGAGTGCACCGAGGTCACCGTCCCGGAATTCGCCGACGCCGTCGTGGTGGACCTCGTGGAAGGCGTCACGGAAGGTGAGGAACCGGCACCCCGGCAGGTGCGCCCGGAACCGTTGCTGCGCATGGCCCGCCGCTGGGCCGACGGTGTCTTCGAGGGGGATTCCCCGCTGACACCGCCCGCCGAGCGGCGGATCACCTACGGCGAGGGCTCACCGCAGGCCCGCAGCCTGGCCTCCGGCGGACGGGTCCTGGCGGAGACCGGGCCGGGCGACGCGGGGCCCCTGCCCGACGCCGAACCATGGGCGCATTCCCTGCTCGTCGTGCCTCTCCGCGCCCGTGGCACGACGCTGGGGCTCGTCACGTACCTGCGCGGCAGTGCCTCCGCCCGTTTCGACAGCGACGAGCTGTCGCTCGCCGAGGAGCTGGCCGCCCGTACCGCCGTCTGTATCGACAACGCACGCCGTTACACCCGCGAGCGGACGGCCGCCCTCGCACTGCAGCGCGACCTGCTGCCCCGGTACATCCCGACACAGACGGCCGTCGAAGTGGCCCACCGCTATCTGCCCGCCCATCTGGCCGGAGTCGGCGGCGACTGGTTCGACGTCGTGCCGCTCTCCGGAGCACGGGTCGGCCTGGTCGTCGGCGACGTGGTGGGCCACGGTCTGCGCGCCGCGGCCACGATGGGGCGCCTGCGCACCACCGTGCGCGCCCTGGCACGGCTCGACTACACCCCCGACGAGCTGCTCACCCGCCTCGACGACCTGGCCGAGCAGAGCTCCGCGGAACAGACGGCGGCGCGTCGCGTGAGCGACCGGACCGCCGACTCCGGGCCGGACGACGACCCGGCCCTCGGTGTGACCTGCCTCTACGCCGTGTACGACCCGGTCACCGGGCGGTGCGCCCTGGCGCGCGCGGGTCACCTGCCGCCCGCGGTCGTCACCCCCGACGGCGTCCTCACCTTCCCCGAGCTCCCCTCCGGGCCACCCCTGGGTCTGGGCGGTCTGCCCTTCGAGAGCGCGGAACTGGAACTGCCCCAGGGCAGTCTCGTGGCCCTCTTCACCGACGGGCTGGTGAGAGGCGAGGACCATGACATCGAGCTCGGACTGGAGCGACTCGGCCGTGTGCTGTCCGAACACGAGAAACCCCTCGAGGAGTTGTGCGACCAGATCATCGCCGAACTCCTCCCCGACGGGTCGGCCGCCGACGACGCGGCCCTGCTGCTGGTACGCACCCGTGTGCTGGACTCGCGGGAGGTGGCCGTGTGGGAGCTGCCGCTCGACCCCGAGGCGGTCGGGCGCGCCCGCAGCCTGGCCAGCCGGCAGCTGCACACCTGGGGGCTGGATCAACTGTCCTTCAGTACCGAGCTGGTCGTCAGCGAGCTGGTCACCAACGCGATCCACTACGCGTCCGGCCCGATCCAGCTCAGGCTGATCCGCGACCGCAGCCTGCTGTGCGAGGTCTCGGACACCGGGCACACCACGCCCCACCTCCGGCGGGCCGCCAGCGACGACGAGGGCGGGCGCGGTCTGTTCATCGTCGCGCACATGGTCCAGCGGTGGGGCACGCGCTATTCGCCGGCCGGCAAGACCATCTGGACGGAACAGCCCCTCCCGCCCGCGGACACGCCCTGGACGACGGGCGGCCGCTGACCACCCAGGGCGTCCGGTCTGTCCGGCGATTCCCGGACGGCCGTGCCGGGGCAGCGGTGGGAACCCCGGTCCGTGCCGCCGAGCGCGCCGCCGGCCGGCCTGGGCCGACCGCTTCATCGCTACGACGGTCCGTGGTCGACCGCTGTTTCCCGTGGCCGACCAGAGGGCCGAACTATGGTCATGCGCAGGCAAGTTGATGTGACAGGCTGTCCTGTGCCGTGCGCGTGCGGGGAGCCGCGGCGGCCGTCGAGAGGAGTGCAGCGTGACACAGTACGGGTTCCGTGCCGAGGAGATCGACACCAGCAGGCCGCACCCCGCGCGGATCTACGACTACCTGCTCGGCGGCAAGGACAACTACGAGGTGGACCAGCGGGCCGGCGACGAACTCGCCGCCGCGGCCCCCGAGGCGCGGATCGGCCTGCGAGCCAACCGCGCGTTCCTGCAGCGCGCCGTCCGCCACGTCGTGGGCAGCGGTGTCCGCCAGATCCTCGACATCGGCACCGGGCTGCCCACCGCGCCGAACGTGCACGAGACGGCCGAGGCGGTGGCCCCCGACGTGCGCATCGCGTACGTCGACAACGACCCGATCGTGAACGCCCACGCCAACGCGCTGATCAGCCGCTCCGGTCCGACCGGTGTCGTACTCGCCGACCTGCGCGATCCGCTCGCCATCGTGAACCACCCCGAGGTGCGCCGCGTCATCGACTTCGGTGAACCCGTCGCCCTGCTCCTCGTCGCCGTCGTCCACTTCCTCACCAATGCGGACAATCCCGAGCAAGTGGTCGCCACGCTGCGCGACGAGCTGCCCGCGGGCAGCTTCCTGGTGCTCTCCCACGCCACGGGCGACTTCGCCGACCGCCGTGACGCGCAGGCCGTCTACAACAAGGCCAGCGCCAGCCTGAGCCTGCGCGGTCGCGCCGAGGTCGAGCGGTTCTTCGACGGGTTCGAACTGGTCGAACCCGGCCTGGCCCAGGTTCCGTTCTGGCGCCCGGACGGGCCGCCTCCGGCGAGGTCCGGCGAGATCGGTTTCTACGGCGGGGTGGGGCGCAAGACGAGCTGAGGCGGCGGACCCCGGCCTCGCTCCACCCGACCCTTTTACGCCGTTTTCCGAGGTGCGGGGGGGCCCGCCCCGGCTGGCCGCCCCCCCCCCCACCGCCCACCCCCCCCCCGCGCGCGAGCGCGACCGGGGAGGCCCGGCGCCCCAACGC
>NZ_JBHWEL010000001.1:430403-440223 GCF_042734135.1 Streptomyces sp. NPDC059668
CGAGGGGCGGCCGCCCCCCCCGCCCACCCCCCCCCCCCCATATTACCGCATTTTCCGGGGGGGGCGGCCCCCAGCGTGGGCGCCCCGGCACTCACGCGTTCCGCCCCTCCGCGATGTGACGAGCTCCATTGCGTTTCCCGGGCGCAACGGTGAGTCTCTCCCGGAACGATTCTCCGAAGAACTGTTATCCGAGGCTCACCGAGCGGTCTCCCAGGTATCGGACAGCATCGTTCGGCGTCGAGGACAGGGAAGCGTTTGATGAGCACACGGAACACGGTGGACGAGGCGGCACTGGTGACCGCTGCCCGAAGCGGCGACCCGCAGGCTCAGGACGCCCTGGTCGGCGCGTACCTCCCGCTGGTCTACAACATCGTGGGCCGGGCTCTGAACGGCTCCGTCGACGTGGACGACGTCGTGCAGGAGACCATGCTCCGTGCCCTGGACGCGCTGGGACGTCTGCGGAATCCCGAGAACTTCCGCTCCTGGCTCGTGGCGATCGCGATGAACCAGGTTCGCAGTCACTGGCAGGACCGACAGTTCACCCCGGGAACCGTGGAGGACACCAAGGACGTCGCCGACCCGGGTGCCGACTTCGTGGACCTGACCTTGGTGCGGCTGCAGTTGTCCGGCCAGCGCCAGGAGACCGCGCGCGCCACCCGCTGGCTCGAACCGGACGACCGGGCGCTGCTGTCGCTGTGGTGGCTGGAGTGCACCGGCGAACTCACCCGGACCGAGGTCGCCGCCGCGCTGGAGGTGTCACCGCAGCACACGGCGGTCCGCGTGCAGCGGATGAAGGCACAACTGGAGGCCGCGCGTGTGGTCGTGCGGGCGCTCGACGCGCGGCCGCCGTGCGAGGAACTGCGCGGGGTGCTGGCCTCCTGGGACGCTCGGCCCTCGGCGCTGTGGCGCAAGCGAATAGCGCGGCACGCCCGCGGATGCGCACGCTGCTCCGGCCTGTGGAGCGGACTGATGCCCGCGGAGGGGCTGCTGGCCGGCCTGGCCCTCGTGGCGGCGTCGCCCGCCCTGCTGGAGAGAGTGCGCTCCGCCCACGGCGGTATGGCTCCGGCCGGCTCGGCATCGCCGCTCGACGCGTCCGGCGCCTCCGCCGGACCGGGCGCACGGGCCCGCCACCGTGCCGCCGGCCGCGCGGGAACCTCCCGTGGCGAGGCCCGCCGGCGCCGGCGCGTCCGGCGCCGCGCGGTCGGTGGTGCGGTCGTGGCCGCCTGCGTGGCCGGCGGCGGTCTCTGGTACTTCGGTTCGGACTCCGGGAACGGGGGAGGCGGAGGGAACGCCGCGCAGACCGCCGACGACCACGTCGTGGGCCTCTCGGCGTCCGGCACCCCCGAGGCCACCCCGTCGGCCTCACCGTCCCCGTCGACGTCCGTGTCACCGTCCGTGCCGGCGTCGAAGAAGGCGAGCCCCTCCAAGTCCCCGTCCGCCACGAAGAAGAGTGTGCCGACGCCCCGGAGATCCGCATCGCCCGCCAAGGCTTCGGCCAGTGCCCCGAAGGCGGCGGCGGCTCCGACGACCACCGTCGGGCAGGTGGTCGCGCTGGTGAACAAGGAGCGCGCGACGGCCGGCTGCGGTCCGCTCACCGAGGACGCGCAGTTGGAGAAGGCCGCGCAGGCGCACTCCGAGGACATGGACGCCCGAAACTTCTTCGAACACACCAACCCGGACGGCGCCGACCCCGGGCAGCGCATCACCGCGGCGGGCTACCGCTGGTCCACGTACGGCGAGAACATCGCCCAGGGTCAGCAGACGCCGGAGGCGGTGATGGAGTCGTGGATGAACAGCCCCGGTCACCGCGCGAACATACTCAACTGCTCGTTCAAGAACATCGGCGTGGGCGTCCACAACGGGTCCGGAGGTCCTTGGTGGACACAGGACTTCGGCGCGAAGCTGTGAACGGATCCGCATCCGTGCGGGGGCTCGTTCGGTTCCGGCGCCGCGCCCGTCCGCGCTTCTCGTAGGCGGCGCCGTGGATCCCGTCGACTGCGGGCCGGGTCTGGGCGAGCCGGACGAGAAGTGCGGCGCCCGCTCGCAGTTGGCGGCGTCGACGGCACCGACGGGTGCGCGGGCTCGGCCTGCCGGGGCCCAACCTCCCTGCCATGGAGGCGAGTCGGGACATCGACGCCCGTGATCCCACCGAACTCGGCGAGGTCTCGTGGACGCTTCGCGCGGGAGGCCGACCGGTTCAGCTCGCCAACGGCCCCCGCCGCCGGCTCTGCTCCGGTCCGTCCCGCGGCCGTGTCGGCGGCGGCCCGGTCCCGGCCGCGGCGGACGCCGTCGAGGTGCCCGGCCGGGCACCACGAGGCGTCAGATGCGCACGTCAGAGGCCCTTTTGGGTGGGTGTCAGGTGGGCCCGGCACGCCGGGCGACGTGGGTACCCGCGTCCATTCGGGTGGTGCTGTGAAACTCCCGCGTGTCCGATATGGCAGATAAAGCGATTATCGGTACGTTCTCTCATAGATCGGCTGCTTGGCCGACGTCTCAGAGATTGGGAAAGTGACATGACCACGCGCAACATTGCCGTGACGGCCGCTGCTGCGGCTGCTACGGCCCTCGTCGCCACGGGCGTCACCTACGCCTCGGCCGCCGCGGCTCCTGAGGCCGCCCCCGTCGTCAAGCAGGTTGCTCCCATGGGTGGCGACAGCGGGCAGTCGAAGGGCAACGAAGGAGGTGGCGGTGGCGACCGTGGTGGCCGTGGCCACTACGAGGGCCACATCGACTTCAACGAGCGTACGTACTCCGCCCAGAGCTGGGGCTGCATCACCGTGATCAGCGGCCTCGGTTCCCGTAGCTTCAACGTCCGCAACGACAGCCACAAGACCGTCGAGGTCTTCCGCGGCGCGACCTGCGACAACGGCTCGCCCGTCGCCACGGTCGGCCCGTGGAGCACCAGCAACGGTGTCATGCCCTTCCGCGTCCACGGTGGCGTGAAGGTCAAGAACGGCGTCGTGGGCAGCTTCCGCGTCGTCGAGAACCACCACCGCTGGTAGTAGTGGCGTCACCGCACCGCATGGAGAACCCGGCCCGCTGCAATCGGGCCGGGTTCTCCGGCATGTGGTGCTGCCCCACCCATGCCCACGCCGCGGAGAATTGAACATCTGGGGCGCGGGCCGGCTCCGCCGCGCCCGCCGCCCCTGGGCGGACCTCGGCCCGGGGGCGGATACCGAAGGCGCGTGGCCCTCAGGCCGTGGGTGGGACGCGGAGCGCGAGCAGGGCGGTGTCGTCGCTGGCCCAGCCGCCCGTGTGCTCGGCGAGGACCTGGCCGAGATGACGGACGGTCTCGGTGGCGTCGGCACCGTGGGTCGCGGCCAGCGCGGCGGCGAGGTCGTCCTCGTCGAAGAGGGGGCGGACCCCGTTGGGGGCGGCGGCGCGCGGACGGGCCTCGGTGGCGCCGTCGGTGTAGAGCAACAGGGTGTCTCCGGCGGCGAGGCGGAAGCGGACGTCGGTGAGACGGACCTCGGGCAGGACGCCCAGGAGTGTTCCCGGCCGGCCGACCGACTGGACGCGGCCGTCGCGGCGGCGGACGAGGGCCGGAGGATGCCCGGCCGTGCACAGCCGTCCGGCGAGGCCGCCGGCGGTGAGCCGGAAGGTGGCGTACACCGCGGTGAGGAACCGGCCGCCGCCGACACGCTGGTCCAGCAACGCGGAGTTCAGATGGGTGAGCACCGTGGCCGGGGAGAGCTGCTGGGTGGCCTCCGCGCGCAGGGTGTAGCGGGCCAGGGCGGTGACCTTGGCGGCCTCGGTGCCCTTGCCGCAGACGTCGCCCATGACGGTGCACCACCAGGAGCCCTTGGCACGGAAGAGGTCGTAGAAATCGCCGACGACCTCCGTGCCGCCGGCGGCGGGCAGGTACGACGCGGCGGTGTCCAGGCCGGGAACGGGCCGGAGCACGGGCGGCAGCAGACTGTCCTGGAGGCTGCGGGCGAGTTCGCTGGAGGCCGCCAGCGCCTGCTGCGCGGATGCCAGGGACTGACGCAGGTTCATCTCGTTGCTGACCGAACGGGCCATCGTCCCGATCATGGCGAGTTCCTGCGGCTTCCAGACATGCGGGTTCTCGTCGATCACGCACATGCTCCCCAGAACCTCCCCGCCGGGTCCCAGGATCGGGTGGCCGGCCCAGGCCCCGATCTTCATCGGTGCCACCGAGGGATGGTCGCGGGTGCGCGGATCCACTGCCGCGTCCTCGACCGCGAACGAGGCACCCTCCAGGCCGACCAGGAAGTAGCAGAAGCTGTCCCGCACGCCGTTCTGCCGCTCGTCGGTCCGTGGGGCGTCCACGCCGACGCACGCCTTCCAGAACGAGCGCCGGTCGTCGACCAGGGTGATGAACGCGCGGCCGCAGCCGGTCACGGTCGCCGCCATCTGTGCCAGGCTCTCGAACTCCGGCTCCGGTCCGGTGTCCATCAGACCCGTCGCGGCCACCGCCGCCAGCCGAGCCGGATCCGACAACGCCGTCGGCAGACCGTCGGCGCGCACTCCGCCCGGGAACGTCACACCCGGCATCCCCGCACGCCTCCAGAATTCCGTGGTCCTGTCGCAAAGATAGCGGGCGTCGTCGGTGCGACGGTCCCGGTGCGGGTCGATCCGACCGGCTGACTCCGCCGCCCCCCACGGGCGTTCAGTCCGGCAGGTGCGCCAGGGCGGTGGTGAGGTCGGGCTGGACATCGAAGCACTCGACCGTACCCGTGACGTCCATACGCTGGTGGAACTGCCTGCTCAGGGGGCCCACGAGGATCAGGGCGCCGTTCTCCCGGGCGGCGAGCAGATGCCCCAGCAGATGTTCGTCGCCGAAGGTGAGACCGGCCAGGTCCACGATCACCGGACGGCCGGACCCGGCTGCCTCACCGAAGATCTCCTCCAGCTTCCCGGAGCTCGTCAGATCGGCGCATCCCCGCAGGAGCACCACGAACGCCCGGGGCGTCTCGTACCGGGTGGTGATCGCCACCAGTTCATCCGAGGCCGCGGGGGAGGTGTCCATACGTCCAGCATCTCACCCGCGTCCCTCGGCGGGTCGCACGGGATTCCCCGGCATTCCCGTGGCCGTCGACCGGCCGTCGACCGGCCGTCGGTCCGGTCCGGCTCGGCCCGGACCGGTGGTGGCCTCCCCGCAACGCCGTTTACGGCACGCCGAGTTCGAACAGGACGTATCCCGCGTACGAGCCGGAGGCGAACGCGGCGATTCCGAGGACGGTGCACAGCACCGGTGTACTGAGCCGGCGCATGCCGACGGCGCACGGGATGAACAGGGGGAAGGCCGGGAGCAGGTAACGCGAGACGTTGCCGAAGATCTGCTGGCTTCCCAGGACGAGCGCGATCGTCACAAGGGTGTGGACGACGAGGACCGGCGGCGGACGGAGCCGTAGCAGCAACGGGATGACGAACAGGGCCAGCAGGACCGTGCCCACGCCGATGAGGTCCTCGTAGGGATCGGCGAAGAGGTAGTCGAAGTGGCCCACCGGCAGGGAGGTGAACACGTCCCAAGTCTGCTTGCCGTAGTCGAACTTGTGGGCCCAGGCGCCCTCCTGCAGCTTGAAGTACCCGCTGTGGTCGCCCATCCGGTACCCCACCCAGCCGAGGTAGCCGACCAGCCCGAGCGGGGCGATCGCCACGGCGGCGAGTGGGCGCAGGACCGTGCCCCGGCGTCCCCTTCCGTCCGGACCGGGGACGCCGCCCCAGCGGCGGCTCTCCCGCCATTGCCGGTGCACGGCCGACAGCGCGGCGACGGCGAGCGCCGCGATCAGCGCGGTGGCCGTCGGGCGGGTCAGACCCGCGGCGCAGGTCAGAAGGCCGGCAGTGAGCCAGTACCGGCGCATGACGGCGTAGCAGGCCCAGGCCGCGAGGGCGACGTAGAGCGACTCCGAATAGACCGTCCACTCCATGCCGGAACCGGGCCACACGGCCCAGAGCCCGGCGGCGGCGAGCCCGGCCCGGCGCCCGCCGACGCGCGCGGATACGGCGTGGATCGCCAGGGCGGCGACGAACGAGGCGACCACCGAGACCAGTAGGCCGGCGCCGAACAGCCCCAGGCCGGTGCACGAGGAGAACAGCCGCATCAGAGCCGGGTACAGCGGGAAGAACGCCGCCGAATTGCCCTCGAGCGTGATCAGGCCGGTGGCACCGGGCACCGGGACGAGCGCCGGGTGGTAGCCGTGTGCGGCGATCTGCTGGTACCACCAGCCGTCCCAGGTGGCCAGGACGTCCCACACGTGGGCGCCGCCGCCGAAGCGGGGGTTCTTCCGGCGGAAGTCCCCGGAGGAGTCGAGCAGATACATGAAGACGCAGAAGCCGACGAGCTTGAGCGCACCGTACAGCGCGAGCGCCGGACCGTGACGCCGCGCCGACCGGCGCAGCCGCTCCCACCGTTGCGGAACGACGGAGGCGACGGGTGCGACGGGGGCAACGGGGGCGAGGGCGGGGGAGGGGACAGAGGTCGGAGCGATGCCGTACGACGGTCGTGGGGCGGGTGAACGGCCCTCGGCACAGGGCCGGTTGCCCTCGTACGACGGAGACTTCGCGAGGCGCGGGTCGGTCATCGGACCTCGACTCCCGTCCTGCCGCCGCTGGGCGAGGCGGTGAACACCCAGGCCCGCAGGAGCAGGAAGCGCAGCAGCGTCGCGACCAGGTTGGCGACGACCAGCACCACGACCTCCGTGGGCCGCCCGGGGCCCGGAGCCCAGCGGTGCAGCGCGACGAGCGACCCGCTGGTGAGCGCCAGGCCGAGGCCGAAGACCGCCAGCCCCCTGGCCTGTTGGCGCAGTGCACCGCCGCGCCCGCGCAGCCCGAAGGTGAGCCGCCGGTTCGCGGCCGTGTTCGCGACGGCGCAGAGCAGGAGCGCCCACGCGTTGGCACCCTGTGGACCCGCGACCGGACGCAGGGCCACGTACAGCAGGACGTAAACGACCGTGCTCGCCACGCCCACGGCGCCGAACCGCGCCAACTGGGCGAGCGGTGAGTCCGTCGGGTCACCGCCGGTGGCGCGCCGCAGCCCCGCGGTCGGGAGCGTGCCACGGGCCAGCGCCCCGCCGATCCTGGCGATGCCGCGCAGGTCCGCCACGGCCGTGGGGATCAGGTCGACCCGGCTGTCGGGGTCGTCCACCCAGTCGACGGGTACCTCGTGGATGCGCAGTCCGGCCCGCTCGGCGATCACCAGCAGCTCCGTGTCGAAGAACCATTCCGAGTCCTCCACCAGGGGGAGCAGCCGCTCGGCGACATCACGCCGGACCGCCTTGAAACCGCACTGCGCGTCGGAGAAGCCGACGGCCAGGGTGGACCGCAACAGGGCGTTGTAACAACGGGAGATGATCTCCCGTTTGGGACCGCGCACCACCCGGGAGCCACGGGCCAGCCGGGTGCCGATGGCCACGTCGGAGTGGCCGGAGATCAGCGGAGCGACCAGCGGAAGCAGCGCCGACAGTTCGGTGGACAGGTCCACGTCCAGGTAGGCCAGGACCGGGGCCCGTGACCGCGACCAGGCGACGCGCAGAGCCCGTCCGCGCCCCTTCTCGGCCAGCCGTATCCACTCGGTCTCCGGGAGTTCGGCGGCCAGCCGGGCCGCGATCCGCGGCGTGGCGTCGGTGCTGGCGTTGTCGGCGACGGTGATGCGGAACGGGTAGGGGAACGTCTCGCGCAGGTGTGCGTGCAGCCGCCGCACGCTCGGCTCCAGGTCCCTCTCCTCGTTGAACACGGGGACGACCACGTCCAGGACGGGTTCCGGGTGGTCCGCGGGCAGCGGCACACGGAGCGGCAGTCTGTCCATGGGCAGTCCTGTCGAGAGGTTCGAGAGGTCAGTCGGGGCGGCCCACATGGCATTGGTCATGGTTCGTCCTGGTCTGTGAGTCGTCGCAGGGCATCCCGAAGACGCTCACGGCGGAGTTGTCGGTCACGGAGCGCGGCTGCGGGCGGAACAGGGGATGGGGGCGGAACAGGAGATGAGGGGTGCGGGCCGGGGAAATCCGCGGCGGAGGGGCAGAGGCGGAGGTTTCCGCGCCTGAGGAGCGGGGACCGCGTACGGCCCGGCGGTGGGTGAGCGGCGGTTACCCGGTGTCGGTCGCGTCGGCGGACGAGGACGACTCGACGGCCGTCGTCGGCGGCGGGGGCGGCGTGATGCTCTCGCTCGGCGTCGACGACGCGCTGGGCGGCGGCCCGCTGGTCGTGGTCCTGGTGGGATCGGAGCCGACCGAGGTCGAACCGCCGGAGGAGGACGGTGCCGTGGGCGGGAGGGAGCTGCTCGCGGTGCCGTCCGGAGCGGTGGTGACCGACCCGGTCGGAGTGCCGCTGGGGGGCTGGGGCGGGGTCGGGGTCGGTGAGCTCTCCTGAGAAGGACGGCCGGTCATGGGCAGCGGGGCCTGGGGCCGGTCGCTCTCCGAGGTGTGCGGCAGCAGGAACAGACCGGCGCTGAGCCCGGCGACCGCGACCACGGAGCCCACCGCCTTCTGCGCGGAGCGGACCCGGCGGCGGGCGCGGATCCGGGTCGTGAGGCGGTCCTTCTGCGGCGGCTCGAAGGCGGTGTGCTCCTCGGCGTCGCGCATCATCCGCGCCAACTCCCGTTCGAAGTGATCCATGTTTCCCTTCACTCCACCGGTTCGATGACGACGGCCAGGATCTGGCGCAGGCGCGCCACACCGCGTGACGCGTGGGACCGGGCGGTGCCCAGCGGGCAGCCCAGGACCTCCGCGACCTGTTTCTCGGGCAGGTCCTGGTAGTAGCGCAGCACCACGGCGGCCCTCTGCCGGGGCGGCAGTTGGGCGAGGGCCGTCTCCAGCCGCGACCGTTCCACCACGGTGGCGGACTCGTCCCCGACCTGCGCCAGGTCGGGCAGCTCGTCCACGGGGCGCTCACCCCACCAGCGTCTGCGGGCCGAGCGGGCGGCGGCGCGGGCCAGGATCTTGCGTACGTACGCCTCGGGTGCCTCGTCCGCGATCCGCGGCCAGACGAACCAGAGCTTGACCAGGGCCTCCTGAAGGAGGTCCTCGGCTCGGTGCCGGTCACCTCCGCAGAGCAGGCGTGCGAGGTGGAACAACGCCGACCAGCGGGCCGCGACGAATCCGTCGAAACCCTCGGCTCCAGCCTGTTGCATCCGCACCGTCCCCGCCCTTGCCAGCCTCGTACACCTGGTGAAAGACGTCGGTGAGCACCTCACTATGCACTTCCCGCACGTGACGCCGGTCACGTCGGGCGAGGGGGCCGCGGTGCGGGCGGGGGAGCGTCGGCACGGTCGGGCGTTCTGCCACCGTCCACCCCTGGCGCGATGTAACATTGTGGGTTACATGGATGGAGGAGTGGTCCGAGGGTGAGTGCGAACAGCAGGCTTACGGTCGCGGTGCACGTACTGACGTGGATGGTGCTCGACCGGCAGGGCGGGAACGAAGTCGCCACGTCCGAGCGCATCGCGAGCAGCGTCAACACCAATCCCGTCGTGATCCGGCGCTGCCTCGGCGATCTGCGGAGGGCCGGACTGGTGGAGGCCCGGCGGGGTACCGGCGCCGGCTGGGTCGTCACGCGGGAGCCGGAGACGGTCACCCTGCTGGACGTGTACGAGGCTCTGGACGAGGGTGGTGTGTTCGGGATGCACAACAGCGAACCGAACCAGTCCTGTCCGGTCGGCTTCGGTATCCGGCCCACGCTGCGACACGTCTACGACGACGTGGAGGACACCATGCGCAAGCAGTTGGCCGCCACCACCATCGCCGACGTACTGAGGGACGTGCTGGCCCAGGAACGCGCGTAGCGCGCCTCGCGCCCCGGGCTGCCCTCCCGCCGAGTGCCGTCGTGACACGCCGCAATGCGCGAGCCCGGCCCGGTGACGGGC
>NZ_JBHWEL010000001.1:440233-448194 GCF_042734135.1 Streptomyces sp. NPDC059668
GGCCCCCCGCCCACGCCGCGCCGGCCGCGGGGGGGCGGGGGGCGCCCCCCACCCGCCCGGGCCGGGGGTTCGGCAGACCCCGCCGTCGTGGCGGAACTCAGACCTGGTTCAGGCCGCCGTCGACGTGGAGCTCGGAACCGGTGGTGAAGCTGCTCTGGTCGGAGGCGAGGAACAGCACGGCGCCGGCCACCTCGTCGGTGTGCCCCATGCGGCCCAGCGGGACCTGGCTCGCCAGGAAGCCCTTGAGCTGTCCGGCCTGCTCCGCGTCGGGAGCGAGGCCGGCGATACCCGGGGTGTCGATCGGGCCCGGCACGATGACGTTGACCCGGATGCCCCGGCCCTTGAGCTCGTTGGCCCAGGTGCGGGCGAGGGAGCGGACGGCGGCCTTGGTCGCGGCGTACACACCGAACGCCTCGGCGCCGGACGCCGCGGCCGTGGAGCCCGGGACGATCACCGAGGCGCCCTCGTTGAGCAGCGGCAGGGCCTTCTGGACGGTGAACAGCAGGCCGCGGACGTTGACGCCGAAGGTCTGGTCGAAGTGTTCCTCGGTGACCTCCTCCAGCCGGGCGAACTCACCGCCGCCCGCGTTGGCGAACAGGACGTCGATGCGGCGGCCGTCCTGCTCGACGGTCGCGTAGAGCCGGTCCAGGTCGGCGAGGTCGGCGATGTCCCCCTGGACCCCCACGGCGCCCGAACCGATGTCCTGGACGGCCGCGTCCAGCTCCGGCTTGCGGCGGCCGGTGACGTACACCTGCGCGCCCTCGGCGGCGAAACGCTTGGCGGCGGCGAGGCCGATGCCCGTGGTGCCTCCCGTGACGAGCGCGACCTTGCCGGTGAGCTGACCCATGACGTCCTCCACTGATTCGTCGTAACAATATTTGTTACGACCCCGGGGTGTAACCGTAGAAGTTTCAATCAGTCGCGTCAAGCCAGGCCCTTCGCGGGACGCGGCCACCCGGCGAGTCGTACGCCGTCTCGGTCAGCCGGAGCCGAAGAACTGGCTCCCCCTCCCGGCGCCCAGCGTGGATCTCACCGCCAGATCGAACCCGGCCTCGGACAAGGTGAGGAAGCGGTCGAGGCGCCGCAGCTCCCAGTGCTCCAGCTCGGACGCGGGCAGCGGCCGGGTCGGGGTCCACCCGCGCAGGGCGGCCGCCAGGCCGGCGGCGTCGCCGAACGCCTTGGAGGTTCCCGAGGCGGTGTGGGGCCGGACCGTGCCTGCCGCGTCGCCGATCAGCGCCGCGTGGTCGGCCACCATGCGTCCGGGCGCGAGGTCGAACACCGGTTGCATGAAGACGTCCGACCGGTGCACCAGTTCGGCGAAGGGCGGCGGCAGCGAGACGTCGGCCTGCCGGGTGATCTCATCGGCGGTCCCGGGCGGCAACTCGCCCGGCGGCAGGAAGTGCGCGAAGTGGCTTCCGGAGCGGCCGGTGAGCAGCCGCGGCAGATCCGGCTCGGTGACGTTCACGTACCAGACCCAGTTCACGCGCCGGGAGCCCTCCTCCTGCTCACCGTCGGCCCCCGGAACCAGGTAGCACAGCATCTGCATTCCGCTGGACGTGAAGAACGTGAAGCGGCCCGCGAGAAGGTCCAGCAGATCACCCGGCAGCGCGGACTCGGGTTCGAGGCCGCGCCAGGCCACGTAGCCGGCGTACTCGGGACGGGTGACGGAGTCGAGCAGCATGCGGGTGGCCGATCCGATTCCGTCGGCGCCCACCAGGAAGTTGCCGTGCGCGGAGTGCCCGTCCGAGAACTCGGCCGTGACGTCGTGACCGCTCACCTGTACGCGTCTGAGAGTGCTGTCCTGCCGGTAGCAGACCCCGGACAGGGGTTCCCGCAGCGCGCGGTAGAGGGTGTCCCACGCGGTCATGAGCTGCGGAGCCCCGTGCCGCGCCGCCCTGCCGCGCGCGTCCAGCTGCTGACGTTCGTGCAGTTCGACGCTCACCGAGGACGCGGTCCGGCCGAGGCGGTTCAGCAGTGCGTCGACCTCGGGCTGCATGACGATGCCGGCGCCGCGTGCCGACGTCTGGCCCGCCGACCGTTCGTAGACGGCGACCTTGGCGCCCACGGCCCGCAGTTCGTGCGCGGCCGCCAGACCGCCCACCGATCCACCGATGACCAGGGCTGTGAACGCGTTCGTCTCGGACATGGCACACCTCTGCTGTGGCGGATGCGTGGACACCGGGGACGTGGACCCCTCCTCACCACCGCCGGGACGGGGACGGGACGGGCTCAGGTCACGGGCTCCTGCTGTTCCCGCGCCGCCCGCACCACCGCGCGACGGATGGGTTCGTAGCCGGTGCAGCGGCAGATGTTGGACCCGACGACGTGATCCACGCGCTCGGGGTGATCGGCGAGGCCGGGGTCCGCCTCCAGGGCCCCGGCGGCGACCATCAGGAATCCGGGAGTGCAGAAGCCGCACTGCAAGGCGCGTTCGGCGGAGAAGGCCCGCTGGAGCGCGCTGGGCTCGCCGTCCGGGCCGGCCAGCCCTTCCACGGTCCGGACCGAGCTGCCGTCGCACTGCACGGCGAGCATCAGACAGGAACGTACCGCCTCGCCGTCCACGAGCACGGTGCACGCGCCGCACACACCGTGCTCGCAGCCCAGGTGGGTGCCGGTCAGCCGGCAGTCCTCCCGCAGTACGTCCGCCAGGATCCGCCGGGGCTCCACGTCGAGCGGGAACTCCTCGCCGTTCACGGTGAGCGTGATCTTCATGGGCTGTCTCCCTTGGCTCCGGCGACGCGGCACCGGTGGTCGTCGGCCGCCTGGCACAGGGTTCTGGCGGCCACGACGGCGATGGCGTGCCGGCGGTATTCGAGGTCCGCGTACGGCTCCGCGAGGGGTGCGGCGTCCTGCTCCGCCGCGATGCGGCCCGCGCGGGCGAACGGATGGTCGTCGGGAAGCTGGTATCCGTCGGTCGGGGTGCCGATCTCGACGCCGGTCAGGGCCTGTTCGGCGGCGTGCGCCCGCAGAGGCCGGTCGGCGCAGTTGACCAGTCCGATCCGGGCTTCCCGGATGACTCCGTCGTGCACGGTGAGGACGGCGGCGACGGCGACCTGGGCGAAGCAGAAGTGGGTGCGGCGGTGTTCGATGAAGCCGACGCCGGTGTGGTCGGCGAGCAGGGGATAGCTCACGGAGGTGATCAGTTCGCCGGGGCGGCGGTCCGTCTTGAGGGGGCCGTGGAAGTAGTCGCGGGCCGCGACGGTGCGGACGCCCCGCGGACCTCGCAGGTGGATGTCGGCGTCCAGTGCCATCGCGATGGCGCACCACTCGGACGCGGGGTGGCCCCAGCCGAAGCTGCCCACCATGGTGCCCCGGGCCCGGATCGGCGGGTGCGCGATGTTGACGACGGCGCGGGCGAACAAGGAGCCGAGGGGACCCGGTACGGCCGCCGCGGACTCGAAGACGTGGTGCCTGACCAGGGCGCCGACCCGCAGTGTGCCGTCGACGACCCGCAGGGTGTCGAGTTCCGGGATGCGGTTGATGTCGACGACCAGGTCGGGCCGCACGCGCTCCAGGTGCATCTCCAGGAGCAGGCTCTGGCCTCCGGCCAGGACCTGGGCCTTGCGGCCACCGTTGCCCAGGGCGTCGACGGCCTCGGGCACCGTGCGGGGTGCGACGTAGTCGAAGGCGGCGGGCTTCACCGGTCCTCCTCCAGTTTCGGGGCCCGGGCCGCGCGCCAGACCACGTCCGGGGTGAGCGGCATCTGCAACAGGTCGGCGTCGGCCGGACGGAGCGCGTCGACCACGGCGTTGACGATCGCGGCCGGCAGCCCGATGCAGCCCGACTCCCCGGCGCCCTTGGCTCCCAGGGGTGAGCTGGGGCTCGGCGTGCAGGTGTCCTTGACCTCGATGGGCGGTACTTCGGTGTAGGTCGGCAGCAGGTAGTCCAGCAGACCGTTCGCCAGCAGGGGCGTGCCGTCGGCGTCGTAGGGGATGGCCTCGTACAGCGCCTGGCCGATGCCCTGGATCGCGGACCCGAAGGCCTGGGCGCGGACGACCCCGGGATCGAGCACGACCCCGCAGTCGTCGACCGTCACCACCTTCAGCAGTTCCACGGTGCCGAGTTCCGGGTCGACTTCGGCCACCGCGACGTGGGAGCCGAACGGGAACGCCATTCCCGTCTCGAAGCGGTCCTCCACGCGCAGTGGCCCGGTGGCCTTGACCAGTTCACTGACGTCCATGGCGGCCGAGCCGTCGTGGGCGGCGTGGACGGTGCCGTCGGCCCACTCCACCTCTTCCAGGGGCAGGTCCCACAGGGTGGCGGCCCTCTGCCGGGCCTCCGCGATGACGAGTCGGGAGGCGTGCTGCAGCATCGCCCCGGCGACCTGGGCCGTGCGGCTGGCGAAGGAGCCGAGTCCCTCGGGCTGTTCGTCGGTGTCGCCCTCGATCAGCCGGACCCTCTGCTCGTCCACACCGAGGGTCTTGGCGACCAGTGCGGGGAACACCGTCTCGTGGCTCTGTCCGCTGGAGGCACCCCCGCATCGGGCGGTGATGACGCCGTCCGCACCGACCTCGATGCTGCCGAACTCGTGCAGCCCGCCCGGTTCTCCGCCCGATCGCTCGACGTAGCAGGAGAGGCCGATGCCGAGGGGCTTGGCGGTGGGGTCGCTCCGGCGGCGGGCCTGTTCGGCGCGCCAGGTGCCGTACTCGACGGTCTCCAGTGCCAGGTCCAGCGCGCGGGCGTACGCACCGCTGTCGTAGGTCCGGCCGGTGGGGGTCGCGTACGGGAAGTCCCCGGGCGGGATGAAGTTGCGGCGGCGCAGCTCCGCCGGGTCGATCCCCAGCTTCCTCGCCATCATGTCCATGCAGCGTTCGAGGGCGATCACCGCCTCGGGCCGGCCGGCGCCCCGATAGGGATACGTGATCATGGTGTTGGTGAGGATCGAGCGGACCGTCGCGTGCACCTGGGGCGTGCGGTAGGCGCCGGTCGCCATCCAGGCGGTCTGCATCGGCAGTCCGACCCCGAGGTGCGGGTAGGCGCCGACGTCCGCGTCGATGTGCAACTCGTAGGCGAGGAGGCGTCCGTCGGCGTCGGCGGCCAGCCTGGCCCGCTGGTCCTGGCCCCGGCCGCGCGTGGCGACCTTCATCGACTCCAGACGGTCCTCGATCCAGCGGACCGGCCGGCCGAGCCTGACCGCGAGGAAGGCGACCACGACGAACTCGGGGAACGAGGCGCTCTTGCCGCCGAACGCGCCGCCGGTGTCCGGCACCACCACCCGGATCCGATCCTCCGACCAGCCCAGCAGCGCGGCCATCTCACGGCGCAGCCGGTGCGGCATCTGATGCCCTGACCAGATCGTCAGCCGGTCCCCCTCGGGCACGGCGAGGATCGTCCGGCACTCCATCGGTGTGGGCATCAGCAGGTTCTGCCGGTAGCGGCCCTCCACCACGGCGGCCGCTTCCCGCCACACCTCGTCGTCGATGGGCGTGCCCGTCTCGCCTCGCAGGGCGATGTTGCTCAGGCCCTCGAAGAGCAGGGTCTCGTCCGAGGCCGCGGCGGCCGGCGTGACCATCGCGGGCAGTGGGTCGACCCGGAAGGTGACCTCGGCCGCCCCGTCCTCGGCCCGGTAGCGGTCCTCGCCCAGGACGACCGCGACGGCCTCGCCCGCGTACCGGACGCGTTCCTTGACCAGCGCCGGCCACTCACGGCCGGCGACCAGGTCGTCCGAGGACAGTTCGGCGAGCACGGTGTGCGGTACCGGAGGCAGGTCCTGCAGCGTGGCTGCCGCGTGCGCGCACGAGGGCATGTCCGTCAGGTCGGCGGCGGACCAGGCCCCCACCACGCCGGGTACCTCGCGGGCCGCACGGCAGTCGACCGCGCGCAGCAGCCCGTGACCGGTCCCGCACCGGACGAACACCGCGTCGAGGCAGTCCGGCACCTCGATGTCGGCGACGTAGCGGCCGTTTCCGGTGAGCAGTCTCGCGTCCTCGCGCCGTGTCCACTGATGCACCACAACCGCACCTCTTGCCGAGTCGAGTGGGGAGGGGACCACCGGGGATTCCCTCTCCGTGGCGACCCGCCCGGGGGCGGCCGCGGGCCACGACGGACCGGCGGCACGAGAGCACCCGTTCCGTACATCTAGGCACATGTTGAGCACGCGTGCATGTCCGGCAGGGCCGGCGCACGGACGGGGAGGAGGTCCGTAGGGCAGGTCCGGTGGCCTGGTCGAAGGGGCGCCTCGTCGGCCGAGGCGCAGCCCCGTCGGCGGCGGGCGAGTGCGCGGTGGCGGGCAGGGCGCTACGGGCCTGGCCGCGGTACGGCCGAGATGCGTACGGCATGGGATGCCGAGATGCGTACGGCATGGGATGCCGAGATGCGTACGGCATGGGATGCGGACACACTGTTCGGGTCCGGCGCGCGGAGCGTCAGCCGTGTTACGGCCCGAGATGTCACCGCCGGCGGCGGCGCACGTACCCGTGACCGACCGGAACCCGGGAAGGGTCTCCGCTCCGCGCGTGAGGTCTTCCGGGAACGAGGTGCAGAGATGGCGCATGTCAGCCAGGACCCGCCGCGCATCGGCTGGATCGGTACCGGTCGGATGGGCTTCCCACTGGCCGCCCGGCTGCTGGACGCGGGGTACGACGTGGCCGTCTGGAACAGGACGCGCGCGAAGGCCGAGCCGCTCACGGAGAGAGGCGCGACGGTCGTCGACCGGCCGGCCGATCTGGCCGACCGGGACGTCGTCTTCACCATGGTCTCCGCCTCGCCCGACCTCCAGGCGGTCACCACCGGCCCCGGCGGGTTGCTGACCTCGCCGGACAGCGCGCCGGCGGTCCTGATCGACAGTTCCACGGTGTCCACCGCCACCTCCGCGCTGATCCGGGAAGAGGCCGCCCGGCGCGGTACGGACTTCCTGGCCGCCCCGGTGAGCGGGAACCCGAAGGTGATCGCGTCGGGCGGTCTGACGATCGCGGTGTCCGGCTCCCGTGAAGTGTTCGACCGGGTCGAGCCGTTGCTGGCACCGCTGGGGCGCGGTGTGACCTACGTCGGCGAGGACGAGGCGGCCCGGCTGGTCAAGATCGCGCACAACGTCTTCCTCGGTGTCGTCACCCAGTCGCTCGCCGAGATCACCGTCCTCGCGGAGAAGGGCGGTGTCAGCCGTGCCGCCTTCCTGGAGTTCCTGAACGACTCCGTGATGGGCTCGGCGTACACCCGCTACAAGTCGCCCGCACTGGTCAACCTGGACTTCAGGCCGACGTTCACCATGCCGCTGCTGCGCAAGGACCTGGAGCTCGGACTCTCCGCCGGCCGCGAGCTGGAGGTCCCGATGCCGCTGGCCGCCGCCACCGCTCAGCTCGTCGCGAGCGCGGTCGGCGCGGGCCATGTCGACGACGACTTCGCCGCCCTGATCCTGGAGCAGGCAAGGAACTCCGGCATCGCGCTCGAAGCCGAGGACGTGTCCGTCGACGACGGCCTGTCACCCCGGGAATGAACCACGACGCGAAACCGGTCGACGATCGCGAACACGGTCGGGAATCGTCGGATCAATTCCTCGTGGGTCTCCGGGAAATGGGTCTCCGGGAAATGGGGCGGGGCGGTCGGCTCCGGACTCCGGGACCGGCCGGCGTCGGCGTTTCATGGGCCGGTCGGGTCATCGTGTCGCGGCATACGGGTGACGTCCGGAAAATGCGCGTGTGAGCGGAGAGGTCCGGGGCACAGACCTATTCGGAGGTTGATAATATGGTCCCCCTGCTTCTTGTGCTCCTGCTGGTTCTGCTTCTCTTCGGTGCGGGCTTCGCGTTGAAGATTCTCTGGTGGGTCGCGATCGTCGTACTGGTGCTGTGGCTGGTCGGCTTCGTCGCCCGTCCCAAGAGCGGAAGCGGCCGCTGGTACCGCTGGTAGCGGAGCCGGATTCCGGCCGTTTTCGGGCCTGACGCCGTGGTGGGTGGGGCCCCGCCCGCCGTGGTGCGGGGGCCCCCGGGGAGTGGACGACCCCAAACGTGTAAGACGCGAACACACCA
>NZ_JBHWEL010000001.1:448204-449008 GCF_042734135.1 Streptomyces sp. NPDC059668
TTTTTTTTTTCCCGCTCGGGGGGGGGGGGGGGGGGGTGGGTGGGGGGGTGTGGGGGGGGGGGGGGGGGGGGGCCCCCCGGGGGCCGGGGGGGCCCCCCCCCACCGCCATGTCGTCCTCCACCACGACGGATCTCCCGCTCGCACATCGATCGCCGGCCCCTGCGCGGGGATTCCCGTACCGGATGAATGAAGCACTCCCGCAGGGGCACCCGGAGTCCGGGCGGAAAACGAGAACCGTCCCGCACCCCATACGGAAAAAGGAAGAGCGGCAGGGAACCCCTCGCCGCATTCTGTTTACCGGAGGAGCTGTTTTCGCGTGACTGAGCATGTGTGGAGTTACAAGTCGACCTCGGGCCACCTGGCCGGTGCCGATCTGACCGGCTACAAGGTCGAGGCGACCGACGGCGGAATCGGCAAGGTCGACAAGCACTCCGACGAGGTCGGTGACGCCTACCTGGTTGTGGACACCGGGGTCTGGATCTTCGGCAAGGAGGTCCTCCTCCCGGCGAGCACCGTGATCCAGATCGATCCGGAGGACAAGAAGATCTTCGTCGACCGGACCAGGGAGCAGATCAAGAACGCCCCCGAGTTCCATCGCGACAAGCACCTCGGCGACGCCGGCTACCGCGACGAACTGGGGGCCTACTACGGCCCGAACGCCCCCTTCGGCGGTCAGCCCACGATCTGACCCCCGGCACCTGAGCGGGGGGCCGGCGGCCCAGAGGGCGCGGCGCCCCCCCGCGGCGGGGGGGGCGGCCACGCGCGCCCCCCGGCTGAGTGTGCCGGGCGGGGGGAGACACCCCA
>NZ_JBHWEL010000001.1:449018-480498 GCF_042734135.1 Streptomyces sp. NPDC059668
CACCCCCCACTCGCCCTCACCCCCCTACTCCCCCCCGGGCGCCGCCGGGGGGCCGCCCCACCCTCGGCCCCGCCCCCGCTCCCCGTTCCGGGCGGCGCCTTCACGCAGGCACGGACGGAATGGAGTCCCGGCTTCGGGACACAAGCATCAGGTGCTGAAGATACTTCTGGTTGTCCTGCTCGGCTCCCTGGCGACGGGCGTCTCCGTCGTCGCCGCCCTGGTCTCGCCCTGGTGGTGGGCCGCGGCCGTCCCCCTGCTCCTGCTCGCGCTGGTGGCCGTCCACGACGTGGTGCAGCGCCGGCATTCCGTCCTGCGGAACTACCCGGTGCTCGGGCATCTCCGCTTCGCACTGGAGGCGCTGCGGCCGGAGCTTCAGCAGTACTTCATCGAGCGCGACTTCGACGGCCGCCCCTTCGACCGTGACACCCGCAGCATCGTCTACGAGCGCGCCAAGGGCACCGACGCCGAGGAACCGTTCGGCACCGAACTCGACCTGTACCGCACGGGCAGTGAGTTCCTCACCCCGTCCATGGCCCCCCGGCCGGTGCCCACCGAGGCGCCACGGGTGCGGATCGGCGGACCCGAGTGCACCCGGCCCTACGACATGGCGCTGCTCAACGTGTCGGCGATGAGCTTCGGTTCGCTGTCCGGCAACGCCGTACTCGCCCTCAACACCGGCGCGCAGCTGGGCGGTTTCGCCCACGACACCGGCGAGGGCGGCCTCTCCGAGTACCACCTGAGGCCCGGCGGGGATCTCGTCTGGGAGATCGGCACCGGATACTTCGGCTGTCGTACGGACGAAGGGGACTTCGACCCGCGGCAGTTCGCCGAGAAGGCGGCGCACGAACAGGTCAAGTGCGTGTCGCTGAAGATCAGTCAGGGCGCCAAGCCCGGCATCGGCGGAGTGCTGCCGGGCGCCAAGGTGAACGCGGAGATCGCCGGCGTCCGCGGCGTCCCGCAGGGACGCACCGTCATCTCACCGCCCTTCCACCGCGTCTACTCCACCCCGCGCGAACTGGTGCGCTTCCTGGCCCGGATGCGCGAACTGGCCGACGGTAAGCCCGTCGGGTTCAAGCTGTGCGTCGGCTCGCGCCGTGAGTTCCTCGCCGTGTGCAAGGCGATGCTGGAGGAGGACAGCACGCCGGACTTCATCGTCGTCGACGGCGCGGAGGGCGGAACGGGCGCGGCGCCGCTGGAATTCGCGGACAACGTCGGCCTGCCCCTCGGCGAGGGACTGATGACCGTGCACAACGCCCTCGTGGGCGCCGGGCTTCGCGACCGGATCCGGATCGGCGCCAGCGGCAAGGTCGCCACCGGCAGCGACCTGGTCAAGCGCCTCCTCCAGGGAGCCGACTACACCAACGCCGCCCGCGCCATGATGTTCGCGATCGGATGCATACAGGCCCAGCGCTGCCACACCAACACCTGCCCCGTCGGGGTCGCCACCCAGGACGAACGGCGCGCCCGCGCCGTCGACGTCCCCGACAAGTCCCAGCGCGTACGGCGCTACCAGCAGGCGACGGTCAAGAGCGCGCTCCAGATCATGGCCTCGATGGGCGTCGACGAACCGCACGGGCTGCGACCCCACATGCTGCTCCAGCGGGTGAACCCCCACACCGTCCGCTCCTACGCGGAACTCCACGACTGGCTCACGCCCGGAGAACTGACCGCATCGGCGCCCTCCGGCTGGGCATCCGACTGGGAGGCGGCCGACCCGGACCGCTTCACCCGCTGAGCGCCGCACCCGGCACTCGCCGTTCCCCCCTCCCGCTGAACCCGGCACCCGTTCCCAGGGGCCGCACCGAACCGAAGGGCACTCCCGTGGCACGAACCGTCGCCCGTGTGATCGTCGACGCACTCCAGGAACTGGGCGTCCGGCACGTCTTCGGCGTGGTCGGAGACGCCTTGAACCCGCTGACCGACGCGATCCGTACCACTGACGACCTGGACTGGGTCGGCTGCCGGCACGAAGAGGCCGCGGCCTTCGCCGCCGGAGCGCAGTCCCAGCTCTCGGGAACGCTGGGAGTCTGCATGGGGACGGTGGGACCCGGCTCCGTCCATCTCCTCAACGGGCTCTACGACGCGGCGAAGAGCCGCACCCCCGTCCTCGCGATCTGCGGTCAGGTGCCCCTCGCCGAGGTCGGCAGCGACTATTTCCAGGAGGTCGACAACGACCTGCTCTTCCGTGACGTGGCCGTCTACCGGGCCACCGTCTCCTCCCCGGACCAGATGCCGCGGATGCTGGAGTCCGCCGTACGCGCGGCCGTCAGCCAGGGGGGAGTTGCGGTCCTCACCGTGCCCGGAGACCTGGGCGACCAGGAACTGAGCGAGGACCGTGCCGCGCGCTTCGCCCTCGACCGCCCCGTCACCCGCCCGGACGACCCGGCGCTCGCGCGGGCCGCCGAGCTGCTCAACGCCGCCGACCGGGTCACCCTGCTGGTCGGCCGCGGAGCCCGCGCCGCCCGGGCCGAGGTCCTGCGGACCGCCGAAGCACTCGCGGCGCCCATGGTGCTCACGCTCAAGGCGAAGGAGGGGTTCGAGGGGGACAACGAGTTCCAGGTGGGCCAGACCGGTCTGATAGGCAACCCCGCCGCCGCCCACGCCCTCGACAGGGGCGACGCGCTCCTGATGCTGGGCACCGATTTCCCCTACCGGGACTGGTATCCGAAGGGGCGCAAGGTCGTCCAGATCGACACCCGTGAGGAACACCTGGGCCGCCGGGTCCCCGTGGACGTGGGCCTGACCGGCGACGTGGGGGCGACGCTGAGGGCCCTGCTCCCGCTGCTGGAGACCGTCCCGGACCGGAGCCACCTGGACGACGCGCGGGAACGGTTCGCCCACTGGCAGGACGGTCAGCGGCGTCTGGCCGACCCGCGTCACGAGCACCGCTGGACCGGAAAGCTGAGGGCCGCCCTCGACAACCGTGACCACGAGATCCGCCCGGAGGCACTGGCCGCCGCGGTGGACGCCCACGCCGCCGAGGACGCCGTCTTCACCTCCGACACCGGCATGGCCACCGTCTGGCTGTCCCGCTTCGTCGGCATGCGTGGGAGCAGGCGCCTCATCGGCTCGTACAACCTCGGCTCGATGGCCAACGCGATGCCCCAGGCCCTCGGGGCCCAACTCTGGGCGCCCGACCGCCAGATCGTCGCCTTCTGCGGCGACGGCGGACTGAGCATGCTGCTCGGCGACCTGATGACGATCAAGACCTACCGGCTGCCGGTGAAGCTCGTGGTCTTCGACAACCGCCGCCTGGGGATGGTCAAACTCGAACAGGAGCAGGCCGGCCTGCCCGAGTTCGGTACGGAGCTCGACAACCCCGACTTCGCGGCGGTGGCCACGGCGCTCGGCCTCACCGGCATCCGCGTCACCGACCCGGACGACCTCGACGACAGTGTGCGCCGGGCCCTCGACACCCCTGGGCCGGTCCTGCTCGACGTACTGACCAACCCGCAGGAGGTGGCCGTGCCGGGCAAGCCGACCGTGTCACAGGGCTGGGGCTTCGCCATCGCCAAGGTCAAGGAGATCCTCCCGAGCCACGAAGGCTGACCGGGACCGCGGCGGGTTCTCGCCGTGCCGGACACGGGCCGCGGACGGATCACACGGTTCGTGTCCGGCTTCGTGTCCGGCGTCGGCCCGGGGCAGGGCCGTCACGGTGCCGCGTCGGCGTACGCCTTGCGCTCAGTCACCTGCCGGACCGTCCGTCCGGTCATCCGCCGGACCGTCCGTCCGGGCGCGGTCGGCACCGGCCCGGCTGCCTCGCGCGCCGACGCCCAACGCCTGTTGGAGCGTGGGGTAGCAGGTGATCACGGTGTCGAGGCCGACGATCTGCAGGACGCGCAGGATCGAGGGGGAGGGGGCCGCCAGGCGCACCCAGCCCTGGAGGGCGGTGGCGGCGTGGTGGGCCCCGATGAGCGCGTTGATGCCGCTGGAGTCCATGAAGGTCACCTGGCTCAGCTCCACCACGGTGTGGGCGGTCGCCCCGCCCTCGGGGTCGAGGAGGGCACGCTGGACCTCGGTGCCGGTGGTGAAGTCGATCTCGCCGCGCAGGGCCAGCACGGTGACGCCCTCGGCGGTGGTGGAGCGGGTTACCGACAGCCGTGGGGACTCCATCGCGGTCATCCCTTCCGTGTGACAGGGCTCGGTGGGGCGTGCCAGGGCCGAAACCCACGGCGCTGGGTCGCCGTGGGCGGGAACCTCTCAAGGGTCCGCGCCGGGCCCGTCACCCGTCAAGAGATACAGGAAAAGATTTTCACCCTTTCTTATACGTGAATGCTGCGTCTACTCTGGGATGATGCATGGAGTACCCGAGTCCCACACCGGCTGGACCTTCCTGACCAACCATGCCCGCGTGCTGGCCGCCATCGCCGAGGACCGCACCACGCGCATCCGCGACATCGCCGCGCGCTGCCAGCTCACCGAGCGGGCCGTACAGAAGATCATTTCCGATCTCGAGGAGGGCGGATACCTCACCCACACCCGGCAAGGACGCTCGAACGAGTACCGGATCGAGGAGGGGACCCTCCTGCGGCACCCGGCGGACTCCGGACCGACGGTGGCGGACCTGCTGGCCCTCCTCGCCCGGCACGACGCCGAACACGGCGCCGGGAACCAGCAGTTGCGCGGGGCGTCCCCGCACGCACATGCCGCGGAAGGCGACCGGTGACATCGGCGGCACGCTCCCCGGGTTCCCGGGGCTGCGGCGCGGGCCGGTCCCCGACGCCGGTGTGACGGCGCCGAATTCGAGGGCAGGAGATGAGACGAAGTAGCGCCGGACTCCCCAGACCGACGGAGGCGACGTTGACGTCCGAAGCGGACATGACGCGGCGGTTCCCCTTGCCCATCGAGGCAGCGGCGGACGAGGTACTGCGTCTGGAGGACGAGAACCTCCAGCTCAAGCAGGCGGTGCGGTCGCACGCCGTCGTCGACCAGGCCATCGGCGTGCTCCTGGCGGTCGGCCGGCTGACCCCGGACGAGGGCTGGGACACCCTGCGGAGCATCTCCCAGAACACCAACGTCAAGCTGCGGCAGGTGGCCGAACTGATCGTGGAATGGGCGCGTACGGGCCGGCTGCCAGGCGACATCCGCAGCCAGTTGGAGCACGAGCTCGGACTCGGCGACTCCTCGGGAGCGGCGGAGTAGGACGCGGCGGCAGCCCCCGGCCACCCGCGTCACGTCGTACACGCACTCGGGCCCGAGTCCAGGCCAGGGTCCGGGCCCGGTTCCAGGCCCGAGTCACGGGGCGTGTGCCGACCCCGCCCGGGTACGCGTTTCCCCGAGCCCGTGCCGCAGGGTCCGTGAACTCGGCCGACACCGGTGAGGAAGTCGCCTGCTGTGCGAATCCACGATGTGTTGAGGAGAACCCCATGGTGAGCGAGCCGTCGAACACCGGAAGCGTGATCGCCGGACGTGATCGCGGCCTGGGCCTGCCGGTGGCCGACCGGGCCGGCTGGGACCCGGTGGACGTACGGGCGGTGGACACCGTCCGACTGCTGGCCGCGGACGCGGTGCAGAAGGTCGGGAACGGTCATCCCGGAACGGCGATGAGTCTCGCGCCGCTCGCGTACCTGCTGTTCCAGAAGGTGATGAGGCACGACCCGAACGATGACCGCTGGCTCGGCCGGGACCGGTTCGTGCTGTCGTGCGGGCATTCGAGCCTGACCCTGTACATCCAGCTCTACCTGGCCGGGTACGGACTAGAGCTGTCCGACCTCCAGGCCTATCGCACCTGGGGGTCGGCCACCCCCGGGCATCCGGAACACCGCCACACGGCCGGTGTGGAGATCACCACCGGCCCCCTCGGCCAGGGCATGGCGAGCGCGGTGGGCATGGCGATGGCGGCGCGCCGTGAGCGGGGCCTGCTCGACCCGGACGCCGCGCCCGGTACCTCGCCCTTCGACCACCACGTGTACGTGATCGCCTCGGACGGCGACATGATGGAGGGCGTCACCGCCGAGGCCGGGTCGCTGGCCGGTCATCAGGAACTGGGGAACCTGGTGGTGTTCTACGACTCCAACCACATCTCCATCGAGGACGACACCGACGTCTCCTTCAGCGAGGACGTCCCCGCCCGCTACGCCGCGTACGGCTGGCACGTGCAGACGGTGGACTGGACCCGCACCGGCGACTACGTGGAGGACGTCGACGCGCTGCTGGCCGCGATCGAGGCGGCCAAGGGCGAGACGGGGCGCCCCTCGCTGATCATGCTGCGCACCCTGATCGGCTGGCCTGCCCCGACCAAGCGGAACACCGGGAAGGCCCACGGTTCGGCGCTCGGCGACGAGGAGGTCGCCGCGACCAAGGAGTTGCTGGGCTTCGATCCCGGGCGCGCGTTCGTCGTCGAGGACGAGGTCCTGGCGCGGACCCGGGCCGCCTCCGACCGCGGCCGTGAGGCGCACGCCCGGTGGCAGGAGACGTTCAGCGCCTGGCGGGAGGCCAACCCGGACCGCGGGACGCTGCTGGACCGGCTGCGGGCACAGGAACTGCCCAAGGGATGGACCGAGGCGCTGCCCGAGTTCCCGGCCGACCCGAAGGGGATGGCGACCCGGAAGGCGTCCGGCGAGGTCCTCACCGCGCTCGCGGGTGTCCTGCCGGAACTCTGGGGCGGCTCGGCCGACCTGGCCGAGAGCAACAACACCACGATGGACGGCGAACCGTCCTTCGTACCGGCCGACCGGCAGACCAAGGAGTGGAAGGGCGGCCCGTACGGACGCACCCTGCACTTCGGGATCCGGGAGCACGCCATGGGCGCGGTGCTCAACGGCATCGCCCTGCAGAGCCTGACCCGCCCGTACGGCGGCACCTTCCTCACCTTCTCCGACTACATGCGTCCCGCCGTACGCCTGGCCGCGCTGATGCGGTTGCCCGTCACCTACGTGTGGACCCACGACTCCATCGGCCTCGGCGAGGACGGGCCCACCCACCAGCCCGTCGAACACCTTGCCGCGCTGCGCGCCGTCCCCGGTCTGGACGTGGTGCGTCCCGCCGACGCGAACGAGACCGCCGCCTGCTGGCGCACCGTCCTGGAACACACCGACCGCCCCGCCGGGATGATCCTGACCCGTCAGAACCTGCCGGTCCTGGACCGCGATAGCGGGAAGTTCGCCGCAGCTTCCGGCGCCGCGAACGGTGGCTACGTCCTCGCCGAGGGCGCCGACGGCACGGATGGCGCGGACGGCGCGCTGCCGGACGTCATCCTCGTCGCGACCGGCTCGGAGGTGCGGATCGCCCTGGACGCCCGCGCCCTCCTCGCACAGGACGGTCTGAGGGCACGGGTGGTGTCCATGCCGTGCCGGGAGTGGTTCGCCAACCAGCCCCGGGAGTACCAGGACGCGGTGCTGCCGCCCGCCGTTCGGGCCCGGGTCAGCGTGGAGGCCGCCGTCGGGCAGGGCTGGCGCGACGTGGTCGGCGACGCCGGACGCATCGTCAGCCTCGAGCACTACGGCGCGTCGGCGGACTACCAGCGTCTCTACACCGAGTTCGGCATCACGGCCGAAGCGGTGGCGGCCGCCGCCCGTGACAGCGTCCGTGACGCGGCCGACGCACCACGTCCCGGAGGCCGTCAGCACAAGGCCGCGCCCACCACGGGCGGCGCCGGCGACACGCCCTAAGGGCAATGCCGTTGCTTTTGGCGTGGGCGTAGGCTGGTTGGTGGTAGGTCCCGGGGTGGTTGGGGTGGCGTCGAGTGCGTCGGACTTATCGGGTCTTGGTCTGCTGACGTGGGTGTATCCGCCGGGGTTGGTAGACCGGGTGGTGGCCGCGTGTGGGCGTTCAGAGCGGCGGAGACGGCTGCTTCCTGCGCGGTTGGTGGTGTATTTCGTTCTGGGGCTGGCGTTGTTTTCGCCGGCTCCTTATCTCGAGGCCATGCGGCATCTGGTCGCGGGTCTGCGGGGGCTGGGACTGCTGGGCGACTGGCATGTTCCGGCGAAGTCTTCGCTGTTCAGAGCTCGGCAGCGACTGGGTTCCGAGCCGCTGCAGGTGCTGTTCGCGGCGAGTGCGAAGCCGATGACCGATGGCCGATGAGTCGACGCCTGGCGCGTTCTGGCGGGGTCTGCGGGTTGTGGCCGTCGACGGGACGTGCTGGGACGTAGGACAGGGAGGTCAACCAGGCCGCGTTCGGCCGTCCTGGCAGTGGCCGCGGACGAAAGCGCAGTGCGTTTGTCCAGGTGCGGATGGCGGCGCTGGTGGAGGTGGGCGGCCATGCGGTGCTGGATGCGGAACTCGCCGGCTGCCGGACTGGTGAAGTCACTCTCGTCGGCCGTCTGCCCCGGTCCTGCACTGCGGGCCAGCTGGTCCTGGCCGACCGCGAGTTTCTTGGCGTCCCGCTGTGGCGGGCCTTCACCGAAGGTGGCGCCGACCTGCTCTGGCGGGTGCCGGCCAACCGTGTCCTGCCCGTGAACAAGCTCCTGCGTGACGGATCATGGCTCTCCAGCATTCACGCCGGCACCGACCCTGCGAAACGAGATCCGGTGCAGGTCCGCGTCCTGGCCTACCAGCTCAAAGGCATCGGCAAGGACGCGGCGGCAGACAACAGCTTTCGCCTGGTCACCACGCTGTCGGATGCCCGCCGCTGTCCAGCCCGGCAGCCGGCCGCTCAATGCCGTTGCTTTACGGGTCTGGGTCGGGTGGGGGTGGTCGTTTGATGCGGATGGCTCGGGTGCCGGCGCGGGTGGGTTGGGGCCAGGTTTGATGTTCAGGCCGCTTGAGCCAGTAGTTGGACATCTTGCGCTTGACGACGCGGGGCTGGCTGCGGAGCTGTCTGGCGGCAAGGAGTCTTTCCAGCAGGTCTTCTTGGAGTACGTGCAGCGCTCTGACCAGGAACTCAGGGGGAAAAACCGCCCTGCCTGGTCGTGGCCGTCGGCCGACCAGTGCCCGGTAACCGTAACGACCGCAAGGCGTGGGAGATGTCCGGAGCGAAGGCCGCCGTCGGCAGGACCACGATCATCGCCGACGGCGGCTACCGGGGCACCGGCCTCGTCATCCCGAACGCCGGGACGCAGCCGCAGGGTGGGGTCGACCGTGCCGTTGACGGTGCCGACGCGAACGCGGCCAGGCCGAACTCCTGGGCTGACACAAGGAACACAACGCCGCCCACCGTAACGTCCGCGCCCGCGTCGAGCACCCCTTCGCCCGCATGAAGAACTGGAAGATCCTGCGCGACTGCCGCCTCAAGGGCGACGGCGTCCACCACGCCATGCTCGGCATCGCCCGGCTGCACAATCTCGCCCTCACCGGATCGGCAGCGAGCCGGCCGCGCGCTCTACCGCCTCCAATTGTTCAATGAACGCAGAACTCGTTGCCCTCCGGGTCCTGCATCACGACGAAGAATGAACCCGAGCCATACGATTCCTCGATGCGCAACCGGGACGCGCCCAAGCCCTCCAGCCGCGTCACCTCGGCAAGCACTCGCTCCTTGCGAGTGGCAAACGCGACGCTACGGCCTCCGCTCACACCCAGATCAAGGTGGAGCCGGTTCTTGACGACCTTCGGCTCGGGTACCTGCTGGAACCAGATCCGCGGGCCGACGCCATGCGGATCGATGGCGGAGTCACTGCAGTCGCCTGCGCCCAGCTCCTCCTCTGGCAGGCCTTGGTCCAGCCAGTACGCGCGCCAGGTAGCGAACGGTGCAGGCGGCGGCTCGACTTGGTAACCCAGTGCAGCAGCCCAGAATGCCGCGAGCCGCTCGGGCTCAGTACAGTCGATGGTTATGTGGAGTTTGGGATTGGTGATCACCGGCCGACTGTATCGGCCGTATCAGTGACGACTCTTCGAGTTGCGCCAAGGACTGTTGGCTCCCGGTGGACACCGAGACCCGCTCGGTGATCGGCGCTGGCGAGCCGGCCACGCCGAGATCATCTCACCTGTGGTCAAGGGCCCCAGGCAACCTCACGCGCCGCGGGGGTGGGTCGGCCGCTGTCGGCCGCCCCTTCTGGTGCACCATTCCCGCTGGAAGGCGAATCCGTGGAGACAGAGGAAGTACGGCCTTCCCCCGCGGAGAAGAGGGCGCAGTACAGCGCCGGTGCCTGGTTGATCGGATGGATTGTCTTTCTGGGATCCGGGTTCCTGACCTCCGTGCTGTTGCTCAGTTCCTGGTTGAACTGCGGTTGCGGCAGCACAGGTTCAGGCCGGCTCTTCTTGTCGGTAGTCGCAGCGACCCTGGTGCTGACAGCTCTCGCCACGGCGGTGCTGCTCTGGACGGCGCCGGCAGTGTGGTGTGTCTCGCCGGGCCGCCCGGAAAGCATGTGCGAACCAGGCGGCGCGCCCCTGGGGTGGCCAAGTTGGTCGCCCTTGTGAGGCGGCCCTCAGCAGAACTGCTCGAACTCACTGAGCGGGCCTCTCCAGGACAGCTCGGTTACGGGACAGCCCTTAGCCGTGCCCTAAGGGCTGTCCCGCGCCGGGTCGTGCCGCCCGCGCGGGTCCTGCCGGGGCGGTGCGGTGACGGGTTCGCCCGGTGGCGCGGGGACGAGTTCGTCGGCGACCCAGCGCGCCACTCCGAGGGGGTAGGGCGCCGGCAGCCCGAGGACGATGTGCCGGAAGCCGGCCTCGGTCGCTCCGTGGATCGCGTCCCGGGTGGCACCGGGATCGTCGTAGGAGACCGGTAGCAGGATCGAGCGTGTGATCGAGGCGGGATCGCGCCCGATCTCGGCGCAGTACCGGTCGAGCAGGGCGCTGCGGTCGATGGCGTCGTCGATGTCGGCGCCGGGGATGTTCCACAGGTCGGCGTGCTCGGCGGCCACCCGCAGCGTCGACGGCGCGCGGCCGCCGATCAGCAGGGGCGGATGCGGGCGTTGAACGGGTTTGGGATTGCCGAACGCGCCGGTGAGCCTGATGTGGGCGCCGTCGAAGTCGAAGGGTTCGGACGCGGTCCACAGCCGCCGGATCACCGTGCAGGCCTCGGCGAGTCCGCCCACGGCGCGGGCGGCGTCGTGGAAGGGCAGGCCGTGTGCCTCGTACTCGCGCCGGGCCAGCGGGTGGCCCGGCCGTGAACCGGCGCCGATGCCGAAGTCGAGACGGCCGCCGGAGACGACGTCGACGGTGGCCGCGATCTTGGCGAGCACCGCGGGCGGCCGGAAGCGGTTGCTGGTCACGAGCACACCGAGACGCAGCCGCCGCGTGTACGCGGCCAGCGCCGAGAGCAGGGTCCAGCCCTCGTAGGTCACCCCGTTCGGGTCGCCGCCTATCGGCATGAGGTGATCGAACAGCCACGCGTGCTCGATCGCCGGGATGGCGTCGGCCTCCCGCCAGACCCGCAGGATGTCGTCGTAGTCGACCTGCGAGGGGGCGGTCATGATCCCGAAACGGGCCACGGCCGGTGGGGACATGGGGACCACTGGTTCCTTTCCACGGGTTGGCGCCGGTGGGAGCGCGCCGATGTCGTTCAGGGGGCGCACTCGCCTACTTGCTCTCCACCCGGCCCAGCGGCGCGGGGTCCTTCTCCAGCGCGGCGCACGCCGCCGCCCAGCCGGTGTCCCCGGGGTGGAGAGCGCCGCGGAGGAACGCCCAGGTGAACCGCTGTATCAGGGCGACTCGTTCGGGACTCTCGTCGGTGGTCTCCGCGACGCCGTGGCCGGGGATCCCGCCGAGCGAGTGTTCCGCGCCGAACAGGGTCAACAGGCTCTTGCCGGCCGGGCTCAGGAAGTACGGGTCGGTGAACCAGTCCGGTCCCCGGACGGTCAGCGCGGACTGGTCGTGATCCCCGGCGACCACGAGGACCGGTGCGGTCATGTCGTCGAAGGACGGGTTCATGAAGGGGAAGTGCTCGGCCGCGAACGGAGACAGGTCGTCGCCGCCCCGGCCGGGAGCGGCGAGCAGCACGCCCGCCCTGACCCGCGGGTCGGACATGTCCTCCCCCGGGACACCCTCGGAGTCGAGCACGCGCGCGCCCAGCAGCATGCTCGCGGTCTGGGCCCCCCAGGAGTGTCCGGCCACGGCGACGCGACTCCGGTCCAGACGCCCTTCGAGGCCCGGCACGGAAGCCTCCAGCAGATCCAGGTGGTCGATGACGCGCTTCATGTCCTCGACCCGGACACGCCAGATCAGAGGCGTACGGGGGTCGTCGGCGGGCAGAGCGAGTGTCCTGGAGTCGAGATGGGTGGGCTGGAGGACCACGAAGCCGCGCGCGGCCCAGTGGTCCGCCAGCGGGGCGTAGCCGTCCATCGACCAGCCGTATCCGTGCGAGAAGACGATCACGGGCAGGTCGTGGCCGGTCGTGGGCGCGGACACCCGCACCTGCAGGTCCTCACCGCGGCCGGGGGCCGGCAGCACCACCGGCCTCACGGAGACGACCGGAGTGGGGGTGACCGTGAGGGCCGGGGCGGTCGCGACGTCTGTCTCGGGCATGGGAGTGCCTTCCGTTCAATTTCTGCGCGCAGAGTGGGTGTGATGGGTGTGATGGATGTGGCGGGGGCCCACGGGCTCGGCGGACACCCGTCGTCGGGTCTCCGCCGCGGGCCGGGGCCGGCCGCGCACGGTTTGGCCGCCGGCTCCGGCTCTGAGATGATGAGCAAACGGAACCCTGTCCCGTTTGAAGATACGGAACGTTGTTCCGGATAGCAAGCCCGAGGGTGGAGAGGACGGCGCGGTGAGCGACATCGATGGTGAGGCGGGGCGTGCGGCCCGGCCCAAGAGGGCGGACGCCCGGCGCAACGAGGAGACCCTGCTCGACGCGGCCGCCGCGATCTTCGTGACCGCGGGGGTGGAGGCGCCGGTGCGCGACATCGCCGCCAAGGCCGGCGTCGGGACGGGCACGATCTACCGTCACTTCCCTACGCGGGCGGATCTCATCATCGCCGTCTACCGGCATCAGGTCGAAGCCTGCGCCGAGGCCGGTCCGGCCCTGCTGGAGAGCGGCCCGACCCCTCACGTCGCGCTGGGCCGATGGATCGACCTCTTCGTCGACTTCCTGGTCACCAAGCACGGACTGGCCGCCGTGCTGCAGTCCGACGCCGCCGGCTTCGACACGCTGCACGCCTACTTCCTCGACCGTCTGGTGCCCGTGTGCGCCCGGCTGCTCGACGCGGCGGCCGCCGCCGGCGAGATCCGCTCCGACATGGACGCGATCGAGCTCATGCGCGGCGTCGGGAACCTCTGCATCGGCGCGGACGCCGATCCCCGCTATGACGCGCGCCGACTGGTCGGACTCCTCATCGCAGGGCTGCGTCAGTCACCATGACCGGCCGGCCCGGGTGGGTGGCGAGCGTCGCACCGGCCGGCCCGGCCGGCCCCGTCTCCGGATGCGCCCCGCGGTGCCTTCCGCCGACGGCGCGGGGTGCGCCCCGTGATTCACTACGGGTGAAGGTTCCGGGGCGGTCGCCGGGCGGCGTAGTGCCAGGCGGCGCGGGCCGACGGGAATTTTCGGGCCTGTCCCCGACGTCTGTGCCTGGGGGACGGCCGGTGGCCGCGCCGTCGGGTCCACGCGGTCCGCGCGCGGACCGCGCAAAGAGACGAAAAGGGATGTGAAGAGCTATGAGCGCCACTGAGGAAAAGGCGTTGCTGGCAGGTGGCTGCTTCTGGGGGATGCAGGAACTGATCCGGACGCTCCCGGGTGTCCTGGGCACCCGAGTCGGATACAGCGGCGGTGACGTGCCCAACGCGACCTACCGCAACCACGGAACTCACGCCGAATCGATCGAGATCACCTTCGATCCCGCCGTGACCGACTACCGCGCCATCCTGGAGTACTTCTTCCAGATCCACGACCCGAGCACGAAGAACCGGCAGGGAGGCGACATCGGCCTCAGCTACCGCTCCGCGATCTTCTATCTCGACGACGAGCAGCGGCGGGTCGCCGAGGACACCATCGCCGACGTCGACGCCTCGGGGCTGTGGCCGGGGAAGGTCGTGACCGAGGTCGTGCCGGCCGGTGCCTTCTGGGAGGCCGAGCCGGAGCACCAGGACTACCTGCGGAAGTACCCCGAGGGCTACACCTGCCACTTCCCGCGGCCGAACTGGCGGTTGCCGAAGCGCGCGGAAGCCTGATTCCGCGCGGCCCGGCCGGCGAGGACGCCGGGCCGGGCCGGACCGTACGGTCGGTGACGAACACCGCGGGTGTGGTCAGGCGGGTGTGGTCAGGCGGGCTGGGCGGCGGGACGCAGTGCCGGGGCCGGGATCTCGGGGGCGTGCGGATACGTGGCCGTACGGTGCTGGAACGAGAGGATCTTCGGGTTCTGTACGACGCCGTCGCGGATCTCGATGGCCTTGCGGACCGTGGCGTCCGCCTCCCAGGCGGCGGGACCGCTCATGACCTTGCGCAGGTAGGGGAGGAGCGCCTCGCTGATCTCCCAGGTGGCGGAGGACCACAAGTGGGACGGGCTGTGGTCCACCGCGTAGTAGTGGCAGTCCGGTCCCACCGTGGGCATGGGCGCGCCGAAGGTGGTCGGACGGGCCCAGGAGAAGCCCATGCCCTCGTCACAGGCGACGTCGATGAAGAAGGTGCCCGGGCGGAACAGGGCGAGTTCCTCGTCGGTGACGAACATCAGGGGTGCGTCGGTGTCCTGGCGGATGCAGTTGACGATGATGTCGAACCCCGCCAGGTACTCCGCGAGCGGTACCGGACCTGCCGGGGTGAGCGCCCGAAGCCGCGTCGGATCGTCCGGCTGCTCCTCGAAGTGGCCCATCACGACCGACGGCATCGGCGAGGCGACCGCCGCCGCGGCGCGCTGGGTGAGCACCGTGACATCGGAGACCCCCATGGCGCCCAGACCTGTGACCGCTCCGCGTGCCGTGGCGCCGAAACTGATGACCGCCGCGCGCAGCCGGCGTCCGTAGCTCCCCGTCATGCCGCCGAGCTGCAGGGCGTGCAGCACCGAGCAGTAGCCCGCCAGCTCGTTGTTCTTGTGGAACACGTGGACGCTGAAGGCGCCCGTGGACGTCCAGTGGTTCATCGCCTCCCAGGCGACGAGGGTCAGCCGTCGGTCGATGGCGATCTGGGTCATCTTCTCGTCCTGCACGCAGTGCGGCCATCCCCACAGCACCTGGCCCTCGTGCAGCTCGGCGATGTCCTCGTGCGTCGGTTTGGGCAGCAGGAGCACATCGCACTCGGCGAGGAGCCGCTCACGGGAGCGCAGACCTCCCACCAACGGCAGCAGGGCGTCGTCGTCGAGGCCGAACCGACGGCCGTAGCCGTGTTCGAGGAAGATCTTCGCGCGTACGTCCGGGGCGATCCGGTCCAGGTGGGCGGGGTGCAGGGGCAGCCGGAACTCGTTCTCCTTGCGGGAGGAGGCCAGGACTCCGAGATTCATGAGCGTCATACGATTCCTTGTCATGTAACTGTCATGGCGGTCGCTGCGGGCGTGCGGCCGTGCCGGCGTGCGTCTGGGCGTGCGGGTTCGAGTGCTGGGTGCCGGAGGGCGCGGGCATGCGGCCGCGGCCGCGGGGGAGTGCGGGCGTGCGGCTGCCGGGGCTTCCGTCCGGTTGTGTTCGGGACGATGCCCGGGTCAGGCCTGGCCGGCCCCGTGTCTGCGCAGGCGCTCGGTCAGCGGGAGGGGAGTCTCCTCCAGCCCGGTGACCGACCCGCTCGCCAGCCGCGCGCACGTTCCGTGACAGGCGAGCAGTTGCCTGTCGCCGCGGTGCGAGACCACCACGGCGTCCGCGTCCGGTGCGTTCCGGTAGTCCGTGCCGCAGATGAGGCAGGCCAGTCCGGAGACCATCTCGGCGGTCGGTTCGGGGCGGCCCCGGCGGCGGCCGGAGATCGCGTCCTGTGAGTACATGGGTGCCGCATCCTCTTCGTCGGTCATCGGCTCAGCGGGTGCGAGGTGCCGGAACACCTCGGGAACCAGGAAGTCCGCTATCGCAGGGCGCGGAACGGGCCGCGGAGGACGGCGCGAGAGTACGAGCCAGATGGCATGGGGCGGCTCATTTCCGGCCGGGCGCACGCGCTCCGGCGACTGCCGTTCCCCGAGAGCGACGCCGAAACGGATAACGGCATGCGAGGTGCGCTCGGTAGCGCAACCGTACTCCCTCCGGCCCGCCGTCGCGTCCCGCACGCGTGCCCAGCGGCGCCCGGCGGGCGGCACCGGTGACGGCGCGGGGTGGCGGAGGGGCGGGGCGGGGCTCCCGTCGTGGCAGGCCCACCTGACGGACTCATGACGGCTCATGACGGACTCCGAGGCGCGAGAGGCTCCGCGTGCCTCACTCCACCTGTGCCTTTTATGATGATCTGTGGAAGGCCCGAAGCCGACCGGCCCGACTGTCGCGAGTACTCCCGCCCCCGCAGACCGACGAGTCCTGGAGCAGACGCAATGGCATCGACATCGGTGAGCAGGGTCGTCCCCGCGTCCCCCAGCCGTGTGTGGCAGGTGATCGGCGGCTTCGGTTCCCTGCCCGACTGGATTCCGCAGATCGCCGGGAGCACACCACTGGAAGGGGGCCGCGTCCGCCGGCTGGCCATGGGCGACGGCGGGGTTGTCGTCGAACGGCTGACGGGGTTCAGCGAGGGCGGCAGACACTACTCGTACACCATCGTGGAGGCGCCGTTCCCCGTCACCGGCTATCTCGCGACGATCCGGGTGCACTCCGTGCCCGGCGACCCCGACAGCGCGGAAGTGGAATGGTCCGGCCGTTTCCACCCGGTGGGGGCGAGCGACGACGAGATGGTGGCCCTTTTCACCGGCATCTACCGCGACGGTCTCGACGCGCTGTACACGGAGCTGGCGGACTGAACGCCCCCGCACGGACGGCACGTTGGGACGAGGCCTGTTGTCCGCACCATCCCGGGCCGGGTGTCGGCGGCGGCTGTCCACCTGACGGGCGAGGGACGCGGGTGTCGTCCCGGACCGGCGTGGTCACGCCGTAGAACCCGTCGTGTCACGGGAAGGCGAGGAAGTCCACGCGCGGGCGACCGCCGCGCTCCATGGCCCGGACCCCGGACCGGCACTTCGGCCGGCCACAGCAAGGGAGTCGTACATGCGTATCGATCTCACGGGACGGACCGCCCTGGTGACAGGGTCGACGCAAGGCATCGGGGCCGCCATCGCGGCCGGCCTCGCGGAGGCGGGGGCGCGGGTGGGTGTCAACGGCCGCGACGCGGAGAGGCTCGACGCGGCCGTCGGGCGACTGCGGGAGAAGGTGCCCGACGGTGACTTCGTCGCCATCGGCGCGGACGTCTCCTCCGAGGAGGGTGCCGCGGCCGCCGTCGAGGCGCTGCCGGACGTCGACGTCCTCATCAACAACCTGGGCGTCTTCGGCTCCCAGGACCCGCTGGACATCACCGACGAGGAATGGCGCCGGTACTTCGAGGTGAACGTGCTCGCCGCGGTCCGTCTCACCCGTGCCTACCTGCCGCGGATGATCGAGAGCGACTGGGGCCGCGTTCAGTACATCGCCAGCGAATCGGCGGTGGCCATCCCCGAAGAGATGATCCACTACGGGATGACGAAGACCGCCCTCCTGGCCGTCGGCCGCGGCTTCGCGAAGAAGGTGGCGGGAACGGGCGTCACCGTCAACTCGGTCCTCGTCGGCCCCACCCACACCGCCGGCGTCGAGGAGTTCGTGTACGGACTGGTCGGCCGGGACCTGCCCTGGGAGGAGGCGGAGCGGGTCTTCATGAGGGAGCACCGCCCGCAGTCGCTGCTGCGGCGCCTGATCGCCCCCGAGGAGGTCGCCAGCATGGTCGTGTACCTCAGTTCGGACCAGGCCTCGGCCACCACGGGGGGCGCGCTGCGGGTCGACGGGGGCTGCATCGACTCCGTCATCCCCTGACGGCCGCGTCGGGCCGTCCGGCACTCGGCCCGTCCGGCCGTCCCGGAGCCGCACTCCTCGGACGGAGCGGGTGCTCCGTACACAGGTGGCGCGCGGCACGGCCGCCCCGTGGGAGCCGTTCGGGCGGGGCCGACAGGGCCGGTCGGACCGGGCCGAGGACCGCGTTCGCGGCGACCGCGGGATCGGGCCGGCCCCACGGCCGCGTTCGCGGCGACCGCGGGCGCTCAGGCCGACGACCCCCGTGCGTTCCCGGGTCGGGAAGGGAGCCGTCGGGTGCGCCGGGTGACCGGATGCCGGATCAGCCGGCCGCCGGAAGCTTGCGGCCGACGCCCGAGTACACCCAGTACTCAGAGGGGTTCTCCGGGACGTGGTCGTCCGGGTCCGGGCGCCACAGGGGTACATAGACCAGTCCGGGCTCCACGAGGTCGAAGCCGTCGAAGAGTCCGAGGATCTCGCCCTGGGACCGGGCGGTGACCGGTGAGGTGGCACGGGAGCGGTACAGCTTCCCGACGGCGGCGGCGGTGTCCGGGCGGTCCTCGTTCGTCGCGTGCGTCAGCGCCAGCCAGCTCTCCTCCGGCAGTGCGTCACGGAACGCGGCGACGATGCCGGCGGGGTCCTCCTCGGGCGCGATGAAGTGCAGGATCGTGATCATCAGCACGGCGACGGGCTGGTCGAAGTCGATCAGTTTGCGCACCTGCGGCGAGGACAGCACCTCCTTCGGGCGGCGGATGTCGGCGTCCACGATGTCCGTGTCCGGGTTGTCGGCGAGCAGCGCGGCACTGTGCGCCACGGCGACCGGGTCACTGTCCACGTACACCACCCGGGCTCCCGGGCAGGCCGCCTGCGCCACCTCGTGGACGTTGCCCTGGGTCGGAATCCCCGATCCGAGGTCGATGAACTGCCGCACCCCGGCGTCGACCAGGAAGCGCACGGCCCGGCCGAGGAAGGCGCGGTTGGCCCGTGCCAGGGTGCGCACCTGCGGGTCGATGGCCGTGAACGCCGCCAACGCCTCCCGGTCTATGGCGAAATTGTGCTGGCCGCCCAGCATTGCGTCGTACATCCGGGCAACGCTCGCCTTGTCCGGGTCGACACCCTGAGGCAGACCTTCGCTACCTGACACCGCAACTCCCCGTCCTGGAAGTGATCTTGACGCCTCATCATATAGTTGCCGACCAGGCGCGGCGAGGTGTGTCCATGCCACGCGATTCGACCCCCTCCAGTGGAAGGCACCGCCCTGCGGAACGAAGCACAGAGCCACGCGGACGATGCGGCCGCCGCGTTCGCGCGCCTTCGGCCGGTGTTCTCGGACGCGGCCGACGCCATCGGATCGGAACTCAACCTGCACCTGACCGGCAGCCATGTCGTCCGGGCGCTGGCGCCGGGGTTCTGCGACGCGGCGTCGGTCTACCTGCTGGAGCGGTGGCTGCTGGAGGAGAACGCGTACCACTGCGCGGATCCGGCCCAGATCGAGGCCCGGCGGCTGGCCGTGCGCATAGGGACGGACGCGCCCGAGGACTGGGAGGGGCCGCTGCCCGTCGGCGAGGTGGTCGTCTTCCCCCGCGAGACCCCGTACACGCGCTGCATCGTCACCCGTACGACCCAGCTGCTCGACTCCGTCGACGCGCACACCTCCGAGCGGCTCAGCACCGCCGGGGGCGACGACGTCCGCATGGACGCCCTGCTGCGGACGGCGTCCTTCCTCGTCGTCCCCCTCCATCTGCGGGGCGTCGCGGTCGGGTTCATCGCGTGCACGCGCGGTCCGGACCGGGCGCCGTTCCGGACCGGGGACGCCGCGGCCGTGGAGTCGCTGGCCGCGCGGGCCTGTGTGGCCCTGGACAACGCGCGGCGCTACGAACGCGAACGCCGCATGGCGCTGGCCATCCGGCAGAGCCTGCTGCCCGCGACCTCGCAGACGTTCGAGGGGTGCCGGATCGCCCATGGCTATCTCCCGGCCGGGCAGGACAACATCATCGGCGGTGACTGGTTCGACGTGCTGCCGCGGTCCGGGGGCCGCGTCAGTCTCGTCGTCGGGGACGCCATGGGGCACGGGCCGGAATCGGCCGTCGCCATGATCCAGCTGCGCACGGCCGTCCGCACCCTCGCCGGGCTGGACATCACCCCGGCCGAGCTGATGCGCCGGCTGGACGAGCTGGCCTGTGACACACCGGGCGCGTCCTTCGCCACCTGCATGTACGCCGAGTGGGACGCGCAGAACCAGCTCTGCACGTTCGTCGGAGCCGGCCATCCTCCGCCACTGATCCGCACGGCCGACGGGAGCGCCGGGCCCCTCACGCTCGCCAGCGCGGGCCTGCCCCTCGGGCTCGGGATGGGCAGTTACGAACCCACCGTGGTGCGGGTGTCCGAACCGATCCTGCTGGTGCTCTACAGCGACGGTCTGGTCGAGTCCCGCGACACCGACATAGAGCAGGGCATCGCCCGCCTCGCCGGACTCCTCGACACGGACGGCGCGGAACCCGTGGGCACCGACGGCCCGGACGCGTTGGAAGCACTGTGCCAGCGGCTGTTGCACAAGACGTCGCCGACGATGGGCGGCGCGGACGACCGGACGCTCCTCCTGGCCGAACTGACGCCCGCGAAGCGCGCGAATCCGACCTGAGCGGGCCGGTGCGGTGCGGGGCCGACCGGGTCGTCGCAGGGCGACCTCGCTCGTACGGGCGAGGCGGCGGGTGCGGATGCCGGGCGTGCGGCACCGCGCGGACATCGCGGCGGTCGCCGGGCCGTGGACATCCGTCGTGCGGGCGGCCGATGCGTGGACCTGTGCCGGTCACCGGCTCGTGGGCATCGTGCCGGCCGCTCACTTTCCGGCCCATGGCCCGCCGTTCGGAGGCGCGGGCCCGCGTGCGACTTCACTCGGATCCCGTTGCCGTTCCCGATCCGGAGCCGCGCCCTCGGGTGGCGCGCTCGCCCGCCGGGCGAGCGCGGCAGGGGCGGGTGTGGCACCGTGGACGCAGGCCCGGTCCGTCGCTCCCCGAGGCGGCGGACCAGGCCTCTTCGTGTGCCCGGGCGAGGGCGCCCCTCCTGAGGATCGCGATGCGCCGCGGGCGGCGTGCCTCCGGGCCGACGGCCGGTTCGGGCGTCAGCTCCCCGCCGTCGCGCGGAGCAGGAGCAGGGCCACGTCGTCGCTGCGCGGGTCGGTGTGGGGGGTGTGACGGACGAGGGCGTCGGCGAGGGTGCCGACGGGCTGGTCCGCCGCGCGGGCGAGGTGATCCGCGAGGTCGGCCGCCGCCTCGCCGATGTCGCCGCCGGGGGTCTCGATGAGGCCGTCGGTGTACAGGGCCAGCAGCGAGTCGGGCGGCAGGGGGATCTCGGTGGTCCGGTATTCCGCGTCGGAGTCGATACCGAGCAGGAGCCCGGGCGGCAGATCGAGGACCTCGGTGCGTCCGTCGGCGTGGCGCAGAAGCGGGGGCGGATGACCGGCGGTGGCCAGCCGGGCGCGACGGCGGGCGAGATCGATGTGGGCGTACAGACAGCTCGCGAACAGGCCCGGGTCGAAGTCGGTGAGCAGACGGTTCGCGCGGGCGAGGACCTCGTCGGGTGACGCCCCCGCGGTGACGTGGACGGCCGTGCGGATCTGCCCCATCAGGGCGGCGGCGTGCACGTTGTGCCCCTGGACGTCACCGATGGCGGCCGCGACGTTGGTGGCGTCCAGACGGATGAGGTCGTAGAAGTCGCCTCCGACATCCATGCCGCGGGCCGCGGGGAGGTACCGGGCGGCCACCTCCAGGCCGGGCACCGCGGGCAGGGTGTTGGGCAGCAGGCCGCTCTGCAGGTCGTGGGCGAGCTGGTGCTTGGTGTCGTAGAGACGGGCGCGGTCGAGGGCCTGGGCGATCAGCCCGGCCAGCGAGGTCAGCACGGCACGTTCGTCGGGGCCGAAGGGGCGGGGACGGTCGAAGGACAGGACCCAGCACCCGACCGGGCGGCGCGAGACGACCAGCGGCAGGAAGGCCCACGCCGCCCTCCCGGTCCACCGCGGGATGACGGGGTGGAACCGCTCCATGTCCTCGGGGGAGCCGAAGAAGAGGGGGACTCCGGTGGTGAGGGCGTGCACGGTGGGAGCGGATTTGTCGGTGAGCGCCGGTCCGTCGAAGGGCCTGAGGACCTCGTCCCGGTACCCCCGGGAGCCGACGATCTGCAGTCGGCCGTCCTCGGCCACGGACAGCACGAAGCCCTGCGCGTCGAAGGTCGGCATGATCTGGTCGGCGGCCACCTCCACCACGTCCTGCACGCTGACGGCCTGGGTGAGCGAGACACCCAGATGCATCAGGTCGTACAGCACGCGTGCCCGCGTCGGGCCGAGGGCCCTGTCCCGGCCGCCCCGCCGTGCCCGGTCCGCCGGACCGGCCCCTTCCGCGTGGGTGACACGGACGGTCGTGCCGGAGACGCCGGGATGCAGCTCGAAGTCCAGCCACCGGCCCTGTGGGCACAGACCCGTGAACACGGCGGGCCGGCGGCTGATCGTCGCGGCTCGCTGATGGTCCTGGAGGACCGGCTCGTCCAGCCACGGCAGGGCCTCGCACAGCGGGGCCCCGAGCACGGCCGGCGCGCTCCGGCCGACCAGATCGCAGGCGGTGGCGTCGATGAAGGTGATCCGGTTGTCCAGGTCGAGGGCGAGACAGCCCTCCGGCAGACGGTCGACGAGGTCCGCGGCGGCCAGCGCCTCCGCGGGCCCCGGCGTACGGGCCCGGGGCGGGTCCGCCACGCGCGGACGTTCCTCGGGAAGGACCGGGCGCCCGTCGGCGGCGGCCTGCCGCAGGAACGCGCCCACGCGGTGGCAGGCGGCGGTGACCGCGTCGCGTTCGCGGGAGCTCAGCAGCCGGGGATGCGTACCGGGCCACAGGAACGCCAGCGCGCCCCACCTGGTGGTTCCGGTGGTCACCGGAGCGGCCGCCACCGCCACGGGATAGGGCAGGGTGAGCGCGGTCCGCGGGTAGCGGCGGGCCAGCTCCGCGTGGCCGGCGACCCACACCAGGCGCTGCTCGCGTACCGCCTCGGACACGGGCCCCTCGGCCGACGGCTCCGCCCGCTCCCACAGGGCCACCGGCCTGCCCCCGGTCGTCACCGCCAGGTACAGCGCCGTTCGGCCCGGCGGATACAGGTAGAGCCCGCTCACGGAGGCACCGGTGTCCCGCATCGCAGGCAGCAGCAGCGCGTCGAGAGGTTCCGGGCCGGAGGAAGCGGCGGAGCCGACGGGCGGGGACGGGCCGTGAGCCCCCTGCCCGTCCGGGCCACGGGCACACGCGCGTCCGAAGCGGCGCCGTGCCGCCGTGCCGCTCATCCCCAGGCCGGCGCCGATCCGGGCCCAGTCGGCACCGGCCTGCCGGTCGGCCAGCACCGCGGACCGCACCAGTTGCTCGGCCAGTCCGAGGATCTCCGCGGCCGCCGCACTGTGCCCGCCCGCCGCCGCACCGTGGCCCGTCGTCGCGGCCGTCCGCCCCGGATCCTGGGCGGTCGCCTCCTGGGACATCGTCCGTGCCCGGGACAGCAGCTCCGCGTCGGCCAGGACGACCGCGTGGCGCGCCCGGGCCGCGGCCTCCCAGCGGCGCCGCGCCCGCCAGGCCGCCTGCCGGTGGGCCGGACCGCAGTACCGCCGGTTGGGTCCGGCCTCATCCGGCAGCGGCTTCTCGCACCAGCCGCACCGAACATCACCCATATGAGCACGATAAGCCGGATTCGCGTGACGGCGCGGGTCCACCTCCGCTGCCGGCGTACACCGGTCCGCACTCGATGCCCTTGTCCCGTGCGACCGGCGACCGCGACAGGAAGAATTCGTACAGACATACATATAGTTGGACCTTTGCCCATGATGGGTACGACCATGGCTGTATGCCTCGGGCAGCCGAAAGGTCCCGGACGCCGCTCGACCTGATACGACGCAGGTTTCCCAAGCGGCGCGCACGTCTGGACCAGGCCGCCGATCCCGACCCGGTCCCGGCCACCCCCCGGCGCGGCCGCTTCCGCCTGGTCCCGCACAGCATCGCCGGCCAGATGCTGGCACTGGCCGTCACCATCGCGGTCCTGCTGATAGCAGCCGCGACCACGGTCCTGGTGCTGCAGGACCGGAAGGAGGCCGTACGGGAGGCCCGCACGCGCGCGCTCGCGGTCGCCGAGACCTTCGCCCACTCCCCGGCCGTACTGGACGGGCTGAAGTCCACCAGTCCGAGCACGACACTCCAACCACTGGCCGAGGCCACCCGCCGCGACGCCCGGGTCGCCTACATCGTGGTCACCAACGCCAAGGGCATCCGGTACAGCCACCCCGACCCCCACGCGATCGGCCTGCCCACCAACGCCACCGTGTGGCCCGCCACCGTGGGCCGCACCTTCACGGACCAGATCATCGGCAGGAGCCTGCACTCCCCGTCGATCCGCGCGGTGGTCCCCGTCTTCGACACGCGCCACACCGTGGTCGGCACCGTGATGACCGGCGTGCCGGTCGCCAGCGTGGTCCACCAGGTCGACGAGCAGCTGCCGCCCCTGCTCGGGTCCGCCGGAGTCGCCCTCGCCCTGTCCATGGGTGGGATCGCCTGGCTGAGCAAGCGGCTGCGCCGGCAGACCCACGGCCTCGGGCCGGCCGAGATCACCCGCATGTACGAGCACCACGACGCGGTGCTGCACGCGGTCCGCGAAGGCGTCCTCATCGCCGACCGCGACCGCCGTCTGCTGCTGGCCAACGACGAGGCGCACCGGCTGCTCGGCCTGCCGCCCGACGTCCAGGGACGCCGCGCCGACGATCTCGCCCTCGGCCCCGCGCTCACCCGGCTGCTCACCTCCGGCCGGGTCGCCACCGACGAGGTCCACCCCGCCGGGGACCGCCTCCTGGCCGTGAACCAGCAGCCCACCTCCTGGGGCGGCCGTGTGCTGGGCACGGTCACCACCCTGCGCGACACCACCGAACTGCGGTCCCTGGCCGGCCAGGCCGACGTCGCCCGCGAGCGCCTGCGACTGCTCTACGACGCGGGCCTGACCATCGGCACGACCCTCGACGTGAGCCGGACCGCCGAGGAACTGGTCGCCGCCGTCGTCCCACGATTCGCCGACCACGCGGTCGTGGATCTCTCGGACTCCGTGCTGCACGGGGAGGAACCGCACGGCGACGACACCGGGCCGCTGCGCCGCGCCGCCCGGCGGCCCCTCACCGGCGCCCCCTCGGCGCGCGCCGTGGGGGACCTGGTCCACTTCCCACCCTCCTCGCCGCAGGCCCGAAGCCTCAAGGCCGGAAGGTCCGTGGCCGAACCGCGGATGGCCCAGGCGGCCGCCGCGGGCCCGCACCGCGTCCCGGGCCCGCTCACGTCGCCCGACCTCCCCGACCACGCGATGATCGCCGTACCGCTGCGCGCGAGAGGCGCGGTGCTCGGCGTGGTCAGTCTCTTCCGCGCGAAGACGCCCGGCGGCGACGGCGCCTTCGACACGGAGGACCTCTCACTCGCCGAGGAACTGGTCAGCCACACGGCCGTCTGTATCGACAACGCCCGGCGCTACGCCCGCGAACACACCACCGCCGTCTCACTCCAGCGCAGCCTGCTGCCGCACGGGCTGCCCGAGCAGAACGCCGTGGACGCGGCGTACCGCTACCTGCCCGGGGAGGCGACGACGGCCGGCGGCTGGTTCGACGTCATCCCGCTCTCCAGCGCGCGCGTCGCCCTCGTCGCGGGCGACGTCACCGGGCACGGCCTGCACGCCGCCGTCGCCATGGGCCGTCTGCGCACCGCCGTCCACAACTTCTCGGACCTGGACCTGGTACCCGAGGAACTCATGGCCCGCCTCGACGATCTCGTCACCCGCCTCGACCGCGACGAGGGACGCCCGGCAGGCGGGGAGCAGCGGCCCGGCCGTGCCGGGAGCGCGGACGGTTCGGTACTCACCGGGGCGACCTGCCTGTACGTCGTCTACGATCCGGTCCGCAGACAGTGCGTCATGGCCCGGGCCGGTCATCCACCGCCCGTCCTGATCCTGCCGGACGGCACCGCGGACTTCCCCCGCCTACGCGAATGCCCGCCCCTGGGCCTGGGGGGCCAGCCCTTCGAGAGCCTGACCGTCGACGTCCCCGAGAACAGCCGGCTCGTCCTCTACACGGACGGCCTGCTCAAGCACCACAATCCGCAGCCGTCCACCGGTCAGGAGTGGCTGCGGCAGGTACTCGCCCGTCCGGGCCGGTCACCGCAGGAGACCTGCGACGCCGTGCTCGACGCCCTGGTGCCCGACCGGCTCGGCCACCCCGGGGACGACATCGCCCTCCTGGTGGCACGCACGCGCGCCCTGGACGACGAACACCTCGCCAGCTGGGACGTGCCCGCGGACCCCGCGATGGTCGCCGGGACGCGCGCCGCGGTCGAACGCCGGCTCACCGACTGGGGACTGGACGACACGGTGTTCACCACGGAGCTGATCCTCAGCGAACTGATCACCAACGCCATCCGGTACGCCTCGCCCCCCATCGAGCTGCGCCTGCTGCGGGACCGCACCCTCATCTGCGAGGTCTCCGACGCCAGCAGCACCTCACCCCACGTGCGGCGCGCGGCCACCACGGACGAGGGCGGCCGCGGCCTCTTCCTCATCTCCCAGCTCACCCAGCGCTGGGGCACCCGTTACACCTCACGCGGCAAGGTCGTCTGGACGGAGCAGAGCCTGACCACCGGGGAGGAGGAAGGACCTGAGGGCTCGGCGATCCCGTAGTCGCGCGACGGTGAACTCCGGCGCGGCCGTCCCGCCCCACCCGGGGCACCCTGGCGCCCTACTCCTGGCGGCGGCTCCCTCCGGCCCGCGTGGGGCGACGACTTGGGCACCCCGGACGTCGTCGACCCGCATCCGTTGTCGGACCCCCGCCTTATGTTGTCCCGGTGATGCGTGACGCGTTCGACCCCCGGGTGGCCGAGGCCACGGCCGCCGATGTCCGGCTGTCGATAGAGGAGTTCGACGGTGCCGGCCAGTGGCTGGCCTCGGCGGGCCAGGAACCCTTGGGGCCTCTTGCCGCCGAGGTGTGGGTCTTCGACGAGGAGCTCGCCCGGGTGCTGCTGGTGCGTCATCGATGGCGCGGCTGGGTCCCACCGGGCGGTCGGGTGGAGCCGGGGGAGACACCCAGGGAGGGAGCGCGCCGCGAGCTCCTGGAGGAGACCGGCATCGAGGGGGAGTTGCTGCGCGAACCCGCCGCGGCCACCGTGCGCTCCTACCACCCTGATTGGCCGACGACGCTCGGACTGTCGTTCGTCGCGATCGTGGATGCCGCGACGCCCTTGGTGCCCGAGAGCGGACAACCCGCGAACTGGACGTCCCTGGAGGAGAATTGGGCAAGTCACTTCCCGGTGGACGCGTCACGTGTCCGTCGGCACGCGCGATGGCTGCGTGAGGGGACGAGGTGACCGACCGGGTAGGGCGGTGATGCTCGGCCCGAATCCCGGCCGGACCCGGGGCGAGCGCTCGGGCCTTCGCTATGCTTCCTCGCCAGACGTTCGTCCTCGGCCAGGGAGAATCGTGCTCGACCGTCGTGTGCTCGCACCGGCTCTGCTCGCGGGCGCGCTGCTCGTGGGAAGTCTGGCCGGATGCGACGTGGAAGGCCTGCACTCCGGCGAGCACGGCCGCAAGTTCCCGCATGCCGGCGCGTCGGAACTCGCCGACGTCAGCCTCGAACAGGCCCTGGCCGACTACGGTGTCCACCTGCCCGCCGCGGCCGGGAACGTCACGTACGGTGCCCTCAAGGCCCTGGACGGCTACCCGTTCAGCGTCGAATTCTCCGTGCCGTGCGACGGCGTCCCGGGGTTCGCCCGGGACAATCACCTCACTTCGGCGGGGAAGCAGACCCCCGACGCGGTGCGGGTCCAAGCCGTGGACGCCGGATTCTCCCTCGATTCCAGTCCGGCCTACAGACGGGCGAAAGGATCGGGACTGCCCGCCATCTCCGGGGCGGTCTTCGAACGGTCCGGCACCTGCCGGGTGTTCCTCGGCTCCTGAACCGGCTCGCCGGCTCGTACCTGGCGGGCCCTTGCTCCCGGGTCTTCGACGCCACGTGCAGGCTGGGCCGGTCGGCAGGCGGGACATCAGCCGCGTACGGCCCGCGAACCCCCTCGGCGGCGGCCCCGGGGACGATGTCCGCGCCGCTGACACGGAGCCGCGGCGACGCCGGAGAGAAACCTCACCGCGCGTCGCGCAGTCGGAGGAGGTACTGCGCGGTCAGCGCGACGGCACGGTCCGCGTCCCCCGACAGCTCCACGAGGGCATGTGACGCCCTCGCCCCCGGGACGTCCGCCAGCGCCTGGGTCAGCCGTCCGCGCGCGGGCGCCTCGGTGGCGTCCAGGGCGAGACGCTCGACGAGCCTGCTCGCGATCCGGTCCGCCGTCACGGTGTCGCTCGCCAGCACGCTCAGCGCGTCGGCCGCGTCGGTGTCGTTCCTTCCCTCCACGATCATGTCGACGAGTGTCGGGACCGCGTCGGTCTCCCCCCGGGTCCCGAGCGCCAGAGCCGCATGTCCGCGGACCACGACGTCGGTGTCGGCGAGCGCGTCCCGCAGCCGCTCGGTGGCTTCGCCGCCGGGCATCTCGGCGAGGGACCGAACCGCGCGTTCCCGCACGGCGGCCACGGGCGAGCCGAGGCCCTCCGCCAGCAGCGCCGTGCCGTCGTCGCCCGACCGGGCCAGGGCCCATCGCAGGGCCCCGGCGACGTTCGGATCCGTCTCGCTCAGTGCCGCCTCGACCAGGGCCTCCACCGGCACCGGAACCCCGCCGACCGACGAGAGGGCCGCACGCTGGCGGGCGTCGGCGCTTTTCGACTCCAGGGCCTGGAGGAGCGCGACGACCTGGAGGACGTCCTCCCAGTCGGCGGGGCCCGCCGCGTGGATCCTGCGCAGCCGCGTGAGCAACTCGGTCTCCGCCGCGATGCGTTCGCGCGTCTGACCGATGAGGTCGTCGACGAGCGCCGAGGGCGCGAAACCGGGGCCGTCGAGGGCCCGTCCGATCTCCCGCAGTGACAGTCCCAGCGACCGCAGGCTCTCGACATGGAAGATCCGCTGGATGTCCTCCCCGGAGTACTCCCGATAACCGGAGCCGGTGCGACCCGAAGGACGCACCAGCCCGAGCGACTCGTAATGCCGGAGCATGCGGGCACTGACCCCGGACCGTCGCGCCACCTCACCGATCAACACGTCCCATCATCCCTCCTGATCGGACACGCCCAGGGCCACGACGCGCTTCGCCTCCTCGATGGCGGACTCGAACCCGGTGTCCGGGTCGCTCAGCATCCGCTCCGTGGCGAGCGCGTGCGCGCGCACGGACGGGTCAGGGGCCGTCGTCGCGGCGTCCAGAGCCGGCAGCACGGCTTCACCGAGCGCGACCAGCGCCCGGCTGAGACTCAGTCGCGTCTCCCGCCCGCCCCGCCCGAGCTGCGTCGCCAGCACCGTGGCCAGCGCGGGCTCCTCGCCTTCCGGTACGAGCAGGACCGCCGCCCGCCAGGCGCTGCGCGCCACCTCGTCGTCGGCGTCGCACAGAAGCGTCCGGGTGATCGCCGGCCACGCCCGCCGGTTCCCGATCTTGGACAGCGTGTGGAGTGCCTGGCTCCGCGCCTGCGGACGCTCCGAGCGGACTTCGCGGAGCAGTTCCGGAAGCGTCATGGACACCGGGTGGCGGGTGAGTGCCCAGGTCAGCATGTCGCGCACGAAGAACTCGGGCTCGACCGCGCAGCGTTCGACGAGTTTGCCGACGAAGCCCGGGTCGGGCGTCGTGCCGGCCGCCAGCGCGGCCCGCAGTCGTACCGACGACCGGTCGTCCTCCAACGCGCGCAGCGCTCGTGCCGCTCGTACCGTGTCCGTGTCCTGTCCCGTGGCCGTCATCGAGACCACCTCCTCGGCACGAAGTGAAAGCCTTGCCACCGTGTCAAGGTCAACGACGGTGCCGGTGAGGATCGTCGGCCGCAGGCGACGCCACGGTCGCCTCTTGAGGCCCTCATCAGCCCTGTGCGGTTCAGGGGCGTCCAGGACATCGGGCAGCAGTTCCTCGATGCGGGCGCGGGCCGGGCCGGCGCCTCCGGTGAGGGTGACGCTCCGCATGATCAGGGACGGGCCGACGGGACCCTCCTCGTACGGCGGGACGCCCAGGCGGCTGGTGACACCGCCGTCGTCGACGGCCGCGAGGGCGGTCTCCAGGGTCTGGCGGGTGCCCACGGCCTCGATGACCTTGTCGGCTTCCGCGCCTGCCGTCAGTTCCCGTACGCGGGCGACCCCATCCGCCCGCGTTCGGTGACGACGTCGGTGGCGCGGAAGCCACGGCCGAGGCCCATCAGTGCTGCGCGCGTGAGAACTGCTCGTGCTCTGAAAGGGGGGACACCGGTCGCGGTGTCCTGCCGGGCGAGGCCGGATCGGGCACCCGCGGCCAAGGCTGTGGGGGGCGGTTCAGCGTTCGAGCATCCGGGCCTGGGCCTCCGTGTGGGTGTCGCCCGCGGCGGCCGGCAGGCCGGAGAGCTTGTCGAGCTGCTCGGCGGTCAGCGTGATGCCGTCGGCGGCGCTGTTCTCCTCGACCCGGGTCACACGCTTGGTGCCGGGGATGGGGGCGATGTCGTCGCCCTGGGCGAGCAGCCAGGCCAGCGCGACCTGGGCGGGGGTGGCGCCGACCTCGGCGGCGACGGCCTGGACCTCGTCGGCGATCGCCAGGTTGCGCCGGAAGTTCTCGCCGGTGAAACGCGGGTTGTCGCGCCGGAAGTCGTCCTCGTCGAACTGGTCGGTGGAGCGGATCGTGCCCGTCAGGAAGCCGCGCCCGAGCGGTGAGAAGGGAACCAGCCCGATGTTCAGCTCGCGCAGCACCGGCAGCACCCGCTGTTCCAGGCCCCGGGTCCACAGGGAGTACTCGGACTGCACCGCGGTGACCGGGTGGACGGCGTGGGCCCGGCGGATGGTGTCCGGGCCGGCCTCGGACAGGCCGAACGCGCGGACCTTGCCCTCGGCGACCAGTTCGCCGACCGCGCCGGCTGTCTCCTCGATCGGGGTGTTCGGGTCGACGCGGTGCTGGTAGTACAGGTCGATGTGGTCGGTTCCCAGCCGCTTCAACGAGCCCTCGACGGCGCTGCGGACGTTGGCCGGGCGGCTGTCGAGGTTCCACGGACCCTCGCCGGCGTGCGAGACCAGGCCGAACTTCGTCGCCAGCACCACCTGGTCACGACGGCCCGCCAGCGCCCGGCCGACGAGCTCCTCGTTGGTGTACGGGCCGTAGATCTCGGCGGTGTCGATCAGGGTGACGCCCAGTTCCAGGGCCCGGTGCAGGGTCCGCACGGACTCGGCCTCGTCGGTGCCGGAGCCCGTGTAGCCGTGGGACATCCCCATCGCACCCAGACCGATCCGGGAAACCTCCAGGTCACGCAGTTTGATGTAGCGCATCCGCTCTCTCCGCTCCGTCGTTTCGATCAGCGAGTCGATCCCCGCCGGCCCGCCCGCCTCGTCGTTCCGTCCCGCGCTCGCGCACGGCGACCGCGGAGGACCGGCGGCCGGTGGGCCCGGACCGTCGTGTACCCACCCTCGCGCTTTTCCGGGTCCGTAGGCGGGCCGGGCTGTTCGGGGGTGATGCCGGGGCCCCACCGCACCGTCGCCCAAGTCCGTGATCCCGGGGAGTCGTGGCCGTGAGCCGATGGGCGGCGGAGCGTTTGTTTCACGGTGGCGACCGGCGAGGCCGAACGCACACGGGCGCGGGGGGGGGGCGCGGGGCCCCCCGCCCGCCACGGATGTAAAACAGCGGGGGGGCCACCCCCGCCCCCCCCCCCCCCAAGGGCCCCCGCCGAGCCGCGCCGCCCA
>NZ_JBHWEL010000001.1:480508-493726 GCF_042734135.1 Streptomyces sp. NPDC059668
CGGGTCTCTCTCGCGGGCGCGGTGCGCCCCGGCCGCCCCGCCCCCCCCCGCGCCCGCGCGCCCCCGCGCACCCCCCCCCCCGCGAACCGTTCTCTACAGCTCGTCGGCGAACGCCGCGGCCAGCTCGCGCCATTCGGCCCGCGGCAGACCGGCTCCGCTCTCCTTGGCGGTCAGTACCTGGAGGGCGATGTGGTCGGCGCCCGCGTCGAAGTACTCGCGGCTCCGGGCTCGTACGCGCTCGGTGTCGCCCAGGGCGAAGACGGCGTCGAGGAGGCGTGCGCTGCCGCCGTTCTCGAAGTCGGTCTCCGTGAACCCGAGGCGCAGCAGATTGCTGGTGTAGTTGGGCAGTTGGAGGTACATCGCCAGCATGGTCCGCGCGGTGGTTCGAGCCCGGTCGAGGTCGGTGTCGAGCACGACCGACAGCTCCGGGGCGAGCAGCGCGTCGGGACCGAGTGCCTCGCGTGCCTCGGCTGTGTGCTCGGTGGTGACGAGGTAGGGGTGCGCACCCAGCGCCCGGTCGGTGGCGAGCTTCAGCATCTTCGGGCCGAGCGCCGCCAGGACCCGACGACTGCGATCCACGGGTGGGGCGGCGGCGTCGAGGGCGTCGAGGTAGGTCACCATCGCGCTGTACGGTTTGGCGTACTGGGGCGCCAACTTTCCGTGGCTGACGCCGAGTCCGAGGACGAATCGGCCACGCGCGCTCGCGTCGAGCCCCGCGATCCGCGCCGTCACCTCCTCGGCCGTGTGCTCCCAGATGCTCAGGATGCCGGTGGCCACGGTGATGGTGCGGGTGGCGTCGACGAGAGCCGTGGCGTCGTCGGGTGACGGGCTGCCCCCGAGCCAGACGGTGCCGTACCCCAGATCCTCGAGCTCGGTGACCGCCTCCGCGATCGCCTCCTTGCCCGCGTCGTCGACCCGCGAACGGTGCAGGGCACCGCTCCAGATACCGATCCGCCCGAATTCCTCACGTGTCTCAGAAGCCATGTGGTGATCAACTCTGATCCCGCCCCCGGTGTTCCCTGCCGGACCACGATTCATTCGTATGGGCGCGGTGCGGGACGCGCCTGCCCGGGGCCAGGGCAGGGGGCCCAGGAAAGGGCCGTCGCCGGAGCTGCCGCCATCCGTGTGGAAGCGCGCGGTTCTTGGGCGGTTGCCGCCGCCTCGCGGGCGTGGCGCGCCGGGCAGGGGTGCCCCGCGTTCCTAGATTCCCGCTGACGGGCCGACGGCGGACCGTCGAGGCTTCGGCTTCCCCGGGCGTGGCTCCGCCCGGTCGCTCGGCTCGCCTGGGAGTGATGTGACCCGGTCCTGTATCCGTTCCTCGTTGGCCGGGCCCGTCGCCGGCCTGCTCCTCGTCACCGGCTGGCTGGCCGGCTGCTCCGGCCGGGCAGAGGGCGGACCGTCCCATTCCACCCTCCAGCCCGCGCCGAAGGACGGCCACGGTGTGGCGCCGGGCCCGCGGCTTCAAGACCCGCCGGAACTGGTCAGCCGCGACGGCCTCCTGAAGGCCGCCATCACGGTCGAGCGCCGCAAGGTGCGGGTGGGTGACCGTCAGCTGTACGCCACCACGTACAACGGGGCCTACATGCCACCCACTTTGCGAGTACGGCCCGGCGACCGTATCGACCTCACCATGACCAATCACGTCGACGAGGACACCAACGTGCACACGCACGGTCTCCACGTCTCGCCGCGTGCCCCCGCCGACGACATCTTCATCGCCATCAAGTACAACCGCTCGTACCACTACGCGTACAAGCTGCCGCTCAACCACCCGACCGGTACCTACTGGTACCACTCGCACGCGGACATGATGTCCGCACCGCAGGTCGCCGGCGGTGAGTCGGGCGTCATGGTCGTCGAAGGCCTGCGGCGGTACCTGCCCCCGGCGTTGCGCGGCATCACCGAGCACACGATCGCGCTCAAGGACTTCCAGGTACAGGGCGATGCGATCAAGACCCACCCCCTTCACATCGGGGCGCCCACCAACCGCACCGTCAACGGCCAGCGGAACCCGGTGATCAGCATCCGGCCGGGGGAGACCCAGCTCTGGCGGCTCGCCAACATCGGCGCGAACATCTACTACAAGCTGCATCTGCCGGGTGCCCGCTTCCACGTCATCGCCCAGGACGGCATCCCCGTGCGCAGGGCTTACGACCGGGACTCCCTGGTCGTCGCGGCCGGCGCACGCTTCGACGTCCTCGTCCAGGGAGGCCGGCCCGGCACCACGCGGCTGGAGACCCTCCCGTACGACACCGGCTCAGCCGGAAACAACTTCCCCCGTGCCGACCTGGCCACCGTCGTCAGCAGCGGCAAGGCCATGAGCCGCGACGCTCTGCCGACCGACTTCGCGCCGCACGAGGACCTGGGCCACGCGACGATCGCCGCCCGCAAGACCGTCGCCTACACCGAGAACGGGCCCGGCACGAAGTTCTACATCAACGGCCGGATGTACGACCCGCGCCGGATCGACTTCACCTCGGCCCTCGGCAGCGTCGAGGAGTGGACCATCCGCAACAAGACGAAGGAAGACCACTCCTTCCACATCCACACCAACGACTTTCAGCTGATGAGCCTCGACGGGAAGGCGCAGGACCCCCTCCACGGCTGGTACGACACGATCAATGTGCCCGCGCTCGGCGAGGCGGTCGTCCGCATCCGCTTCACGGACTTCACCGGCAGGACGGTGCTGCACTGCCACATCCTCAACCACGAGGACATGGGCATGATGGCCGTCCTGGACATCGTCTCGCCCCGCCGTAATCCCCCGGGCACGTGATGCCGTCCCCAGGGCGGGTCATGTCCTGTCTTGGGGACGCACGGGTCGGGCGATGACCGGTGGCTTCGACGCCGGTGGCGCCCGGAGGTGTCCGGTTGCGGCGGGGTGGTCAGGTGACCGTGCCCAGGGCCGCGCTGACACCGGCGATGATCGCTCCGCCCATCGCGATGGAGACGAAGGAACGCAGGAAGCCGGTGCTGAAGAGGCGCCGGCGAATCCAGGCCAGTGTCACCAGCTCCACGGTGATCGTGACGAGTGCCACGACGAGCGCCGCGCGGTACTGGGGGATCAGGAACGGCAGGGCCCGACGGGTTCCTGGCGGATGCCGCTGGGCTGATCTGGGTGCAGATGGCGACCGTCGGTGCCGAGTGGACGGCCCGCTTCGCGCGGACCGCCGCCCGCCACCAGGTGACCTTCGTGGACGCCCCGGTCTCCGGCAGCGAGGGGCCGGCCCGGGCAGGGCAGGGCAGGGCAGCTCACCGTGCTGGCCGGCGGCACCGACCGGATGCGGGACGTCCTCGGCCCGGTGTTCGGCGCGCTCGGCGGGGCCACCGTCTGGCTGGGCCCGGCCGGCGACGGCACCAAGGCCGAACTGGTGCTCAACAACTGGCTCGTCGGTGCCTCGTTGGCGGAACGCCGCGGCGAGGCACGCCGACGACGATCTGGCCGCGGTGTACACCACCGCCTGACCCGGCCGGCACGAGAGAGCATGCGGCGACGTGAGGCTGTCGGGACCGACTCCCCGAGAGGACGCGGGCCCACCACCGGCGAGGTGTCCGCCGAGCCGCGTGGTCACGCGTGAGACGTCGGAGCGGGAGCGGGTGAAAGGGGACGAACGCGCAATCCCCGCAAGGGGGTTCGTGGAGGGCGGCGCGTCCCGGCGCCATGGGCGAGGGTCAGGCGTGCGTGCCCCGCGGAGCGCCGGCAGCGAACACCGCGGAGCCCCCGTTCGCGAGAGGGCGAACAGGGGCTCCGCGGGTCGTGCCGACCGCCCGACCCGCCTACTTGAGGCCGAAGGCGCGGATCAGGGTCTGGCTGACGCTGTTGCCGTTGGCGTCCCGCGCGGTCGTACGCAGGCTGGCGAACCTCGCCTTGGAGGGCGCGTCGAGCGAGGTCTTCCAGTCTGTGCCCGAGTGGCGCGGCGCCGTCCGGTGCCAGGTGGCACCGTCGTCGTAGGAAACCTCCAGACCCACGGTACGGAGCGAGGCGGCGCCCGTCGCGCCCTTGAAGTGGGAGGGCGTGACGGTCAGCGTGCTCCGGCGGCCCGCCCGGCCGGAGAGGTCGGTGGCCACCGCGTAGTCCAGCTGGATGAGCGGCAGGGGGCTGAGCACCCTGTAGTCGGTGGTGGCGGAGGTGAATCCCCACTCGGTACGGGTCCGGGTCGAGTACGGCCTGCCCGGCAGGTCGCGCTTCCCCTCCACCACGATCCGGTACGGCAGCGATTCCGCCGGTACGCCTTCGACGGTGACGATCCGTTCGTTGGCCTCCTCGCCGAGCAGTCGGTCACCCTGGTAGAGGGAGATCTTCGAGGTGTCCCCGTCGGCCCAGACGACGCCCGCGTGGCCGGCGGAGTCACCCCACGCGGTGATCGACGACGTGCTGATGACATCGCCGATCCTGAAGGGGGAGTGGTGGACGGTGTCGTTGAGGAGCCGCGGGTGCTGGACGGGAGAGAGCCAGACCTCCCCGGATGTGCTGCGCCCCTTGTACGAGCGTGGCGAGCTCTGCTGGCCGAGGTCGCTGGCCGAGACCTGGGTCAGCCATGAGACACCGGGATCGGCTGTCACCCACGAGGTGAGGGTGCCCTGGGCGGGGACGGGGGTGGCGTTGCTGTTCAACGGGAGACCGGAGTCGACGGTCAGGTCGTATCGCACCTGTACGGCGTTGCCCTGCCTCGTGTCACGGAACGATTCGTCGATCCTGGCGAGTTCGCCCGGACCGGGCCGGTACGTCAGACTCCGGGGGATCGCGCCGTCGTAGTGCCGCACCAGGTCGTACAGATAGTGAGGCCGAGGGTGCGAGACCACCTTCAGCTGTCCCACTCCCGGCCAACGCAGGCTGTTTCGCAGGCGGATGCTGTCATCGGTGCCGAGCGAGGCCACCGGCAGCGGTGCGGCGTCGGGGAGGTCGGCCCAGGGATCGAACTTCCCGTAGCCGTCGTCGAGGATCAACAGCAGCTTGGCGCCGAACTTCGCGGCGGCCGCGGCCTGGTCCGGCGCGGACACGGAGTCACTGCGGCGGACGACCGCCACCTGCCCACGGATTTTGAGCCTGCGGAAGTCCGCGGCCGAACCGTCCCCGGCCCACACGGCCCGGTATCTGGTGCTGCCCTCGGGCAGCATGGGCGACAGGCTCTGCACGACGGCGCTCTCGTACGTCTGGGAGCCCAGTGAGAAGGTCAGTGGCCGCTCGATCTGCCGCCAGCGCGTCGCGAAGGTGTAGGAGCCCTGCGTCACCTTGGGTGTAGCGGCCGCCCAGAGGCTGTCATAGCGCCAGTACTCGGGCATGTAGCTGTCGAGGAACGGGAGCACATCGCCGTTCGACCGGTACTGGTCCACCCGCATAAAGCTGTTGGCGGTCGGCTGCGGCGTGAGCGCCGCGGCCCGGTGGAGGTCGGCGGCGTCGAAGTGGAGCGCCCGGTCGTCGCCGAGGTCGATCTCCGGAGCGGAGAACAGGCCCAGGCCCAGGGTGTGCGTGCCGTCGATGCCGGGGACATCGGCGTACAGCCAGGCCGCGTAGGTGCTGGGCACCAGGCTGAGGTCGAGGGTGCCCGAGGAGTCGACGGTGTACACCTTGGGAACGGTGTTCCGGTCGATGTCCTTGAGCACGAGGGTGCCGGGCAGCCCCTTGCCCTTTCTGTCCTTCGCGGTGACCGACAGCTTGACGCGCCGGCCCTCCTTGTTCACGCCGACCGGGGTGCGGGCACGGACCGTGCCGTCGGGGCCGGTGGCGGTGAGCTGGCTGGTGTAGGCGCCGTTGTCCGCGGCCCGGTCGAGGTGGGTGATCACGCCGACCGTCGCCGTGCCGTGCGCGGGCACGGTCGGACGGGAGTCGGTGAGGGTGAACAGCCCGTCGGGGATGTTGTCCGCGACGAGACCCAGGTCCAGGGTGACCGGCTCGGCCGCGACGTTGGTGTAGGTGACGTCCCTGCGAACCGTCCCGCCGGGCGGGTACGGGTAATGGACCTGGGCGAAGGCCGAACCGGAGGCGATCACGGTGGCCCGCACGGCCGCGGCGATGTCGAGCCGTCCGCTGCCGCCCTGGTAGGGGCTGGACTGCCGGGTACCGGCGGTGGTGCCGACCAGCGCGTCCTTGAGCCGCCGTCCGTTCCAGTCCGGGTGCTTCGCCGCCAACAGGGCGGCCGCGCCCGCGACATGGGGCGTCGCCATGGAGGTGCCGCTCATGGTCTGGTAGGCGCCCTCACCCTCCGGCGCGTACTGTGACCTGGCCGCGAGGATGTCGACGCCGGGCGCGGTCAGATCGGGCTTGACGGCGTTGTCACCGACGCGCGGCCCGCGGCTGGAGAACTCCGCCAGCTGGTCCACGCCCTTGCCCGGGCCGTTCACCGCGCCGACCGTCAGCGCGGCGTCCGCCGCACCCGGCGCGCCGATGGTGTACGCCTCCGGGCCGGAGTTGCCCGCGGCGATGACGAACAGCGCCCCGGTCTCCTCGCTGAGCCGGTTGACGGCCTGGCTCAGCGGGTCGGTCCCGTCGGTGGGATCACCGCCCAGGCTCATGCTGACGATCTTCGCGTGCTGGTCGCGGGCCGCCCACTCCATGCCGGCCAGGATCCACGAGTCCTGGCCGCTGCCGTCGTTGTCCAGGACCTTGCCGATGTGCAGCGAGGCGCCCGGAGCGACACCCTTCTCCTTGCCGTCGGACGCGGCGCCCGTGCCGGCGACGGTCGAGGCGACGTGGGTGCCGTGGCCGTGCCGGTCGGTGACGTCCTGCCCCGGCACGAAGCTCTCCGACGCGGCGATCCGTCCCGCGAAGTCCGGGTGGGCGGCGTCGATCCCCGTGTCGAGCACGGCGACGTCCACGCCCTGGCCGGTGTCACCGCCCGCCCAGACCTCGGGCGCGCCGATCTGCGCGGTGGTGTCGGACAGCGTCGCCTTGGCCTTCCCGTCCAGCCACACCTTGGCGATCCCGCCCGACAGCCTCCCGGACGGCTGCGTTCTCGCCGCCGAGCGCGCCCCTGCCGAGGTCCCCGTGGTGCCGGTGAGGGAGGCCCAGAAGTCCGTCGTCCGCGCGTGCTCGGCGGATATCGCGGCGCCCTGGACGCTGCTGAGCGTCAGCGTCCTGCGCGCGCCGGCCGGCACCTTCGCGCTGCGGGCACGGGCGGCGGCGTCGGTGTAGGTGACGATCAGCGGCAGTCGGTCACTGTGGCCGTCGTCGTAGCCGTCCTTGAGCAGTTCGTCGACGTTGAACAGCCGCTCGTCGAGTGCTCCTGACGCGATGTAGGGCAGCGCCGCGTCGGGGTACACGTAGGTGTCGGGGCCGACCGACATGACATGGGCACCGGTGGGCCTGCCCTGCGGATCCGAAACGGTCGCGCTGGTACGGCCGTTGCTGACCGTCACCGCGACCTTGTCACCGGTGATCAGCGTGACGGTACCCGTCACCTGCGGACGTCCGGCGGCGGACGGGGTGGAAGGGGTGGGCGTCCCGGCCGACACGGCCGGGCCGGTGGTCGTCAGCGCCACGAGGACGGCGACCGCGACGGTCAGCCCGCGTCTGGGCGACGGAGGTATGCGCAAGGGAGACCTCAAGAGCTAGGCGTGCGAAAGATGTCCGTAGTCAGCCAGTGTTTTCCCTCGCTGTAAAGAACTCGCCATGTCCCTTGAGTGCCATTGTCCTCAAGTGGACAAGTGGCGCCGTGGCCAGGGGATTTCCCCGCGCGGACACGGCTGGGCGGCTCGTCCGGACAGGCAGACGCTTCCGTGTTCGCGAGGTGATGAGCCGTCAAATAGCTTGGCGTAAATGTAGGTTGCCTTACCGAGTGAGCGGCGCCGTTGAGTACGCCGCGAAGGCGTCCGTGCGCTCAGACCCAGTTGCGGCGAGCCGCCGCGACGCCCGCGCCGAACCGGCTGGTCGTCCCCAGCTCCGCGTAGAGATCCTGGATGCGCCTGCGCAGCGTCCGTGACGAGATCCCGAACTGGCGGGCGATCGCCTCGTCCTTGACGCCGGCCGCGAACAGGGCCAGGAGATTCCGTTCCTCGTCCGTGGGCTTGCGGTCCTCATCCGGGAGACCGGCCGGCAGCGGCACCTGGGCATCGGGACCGGGGTCGCGTGCCAGTGGGGACGCGACCGCCCAGTAGCGCTCGAAGAGTTCCGCGAGAGCCTCCAGCAGCGGAGGCGCCTCGGTGTAGAGGCACTCGGTGTTCCCGGCGGAAAGACTCAGTGACACCAAAGCGGCCGAGCGGTCGGCCATGGAGAGCTTGATCGGCAGCGTCGGCGTGATCCTGGCTTCTTCTCCTCTCGACACCAGACTGCCCAGTTCCGGCCACCCGCCGTCGGCGACGAAGCTGGAGGCCGCGTAGACGGCGCGGACCCGGACACCGCGGCCCACCACCGCCTCGTCCAGCGGCGCGTTCGGGGCCAGCAGGAACGGGGGACGGTCGAGGGAACAGATCTCGGCGCGCGCGGCCTGCTTCAACCGGTAGTAGCGGTCGCCGACCACTTCCGGCCCGCTGATCACGAGGGTTCCGTGGCCACCGTTCCTGGCCCGTCTGGCGGAGTCGAAGATCGCCCCGAGGGAGCCCGCCGCATCGCGCACGGAGGCGAGTTGGCGTTCGCGTGACTCCACCAGCGCCCGCAGTGCGTGCCGCGGATCCACGGTGAGGAACTCTCCCGAGGTACGTCGGGTAACCAGTCCGAAGCGGTGCAGCCGTTCGACCAGCGCCAGCCCTTCCTGGTACGTCACGCCGAGTGCCGCCATCACGTCCTCGACGGTCCCGCCACCGCGCGCCAGCAGGTGCCGATAGGCCTTCTCCGCCTCCGAGTCCACCCCGACGAGATCCAACGGCGCAGCATCCTCCATCGAGAACCTCCAAGTCACCGACCGCCGCCTGCGAAAGCCGATCAAGAACGTAGCAAGCGTGTGTGTCGGCCAGTGACCGGATCCCGCCCCTCGGACGCCCCGCGCGGACACACTGGCCCTCAGCGACGCAGCAGCGTCTCCTGCTGCATGTGCGACAGCTTCTCGGGATTGCGCACGGCGTAGAGCCCGGTGATGAGGCCGTCGTCGATGCGCACCGCCAGGACCGTGTCGATCACGCCGTCGAGCCGCAGGACCAGCGCGGGGCAGGCGTTGACCAGCGCCGGGCGCAGCGACGCGGCGGCGTGCCTGCCTCCTCCGCCGGTCAGCAGGCGGGCCACCTTCTCGGCCCCGACGACGGGACGCAGGACGGCCTGCTTGATCCCGCCGCCGTCGCCGAGGAAGACCACGTCCGGCGCGAGGATGTCGAGCAGCTTCCGCAGGTCGCCCGTCTCCGTGGCCCGTCGGAAGGCGTCGAGCGCGTCTCTGGTCTCGGCCGGGGAGACGATCTCCCGCGGCCTGCGTTCCGCGACGTGTGCCCGTGCCCGGTGCGCGACCTGACGCACCGCGGCCGCGCTCTTGTCGACGGCCTCGGCGATCTCGTCGTATCCCAGGCCGAAGACCTCCCGCAGCACGAACACCGCCCGCTCGGTCGGTGTCAGCGTCTCCATCACCAGCAGCATCGCCATCGAGACGCTGTCGGCCAGTTCGACGTCCTCGGCCACGTCGGGCGCGGTGAGCAGCGGCTCGGGCAGCCACGGACCGACGTACGACTCCTTGCGGCGCCCGAGCGTACGCAGCCGGCTCAGCGCCTGCCGCGTGGTGATCCGGACCAGGTACGCGCGCTGGTCCCGCACGGTGCCGAGATCGACACCCGCCCACCGCAGCCAGGTCTCCTGAAGGACGTCCTCCGCGTCCGCGGCCGAGCCGAGCATCTCGTAGGCGACGGTGAACAGCAGGTTGCGATGGGCGACGAACGCCTCGGTGGCGGGGTCCGCCCGGCCGCCGTCCGCCCGGCTCCCGTCCGCGCGCTGTTCGGTCGTGCCCTCCGTGAACCCGTTCCGCTCGTTCCGCACCGGCCGCTCCCGTCTGTTCACCTCGTGTGGGTGCCACGCACACAGGACGCCGGTCCCCGCGCTCCTGTGACACCCCTGAGTGGTGGCGCACGTCACACGACCGGCCCGTCACAGGGATCGGGCCGCCGGCATCTCGTGTTCGTTCAGTGCATCACCACGAGTGAGGACGACATCATGGACGCACGATTCAACCTGTTCGACAACGAGATCGCCGCCAAGTTCAGCAAGCGGTTCGCCAACGCTGCCCTGGTGATCCACCAGTCGCCCCTGCCGAAGTCCACCCAGGAACTGGTCTCGTTGCGCGCCAGCCAGATCAACGGCTGCGGCTGGTGCGTCGACCTGCACACCAAGGAGGCCGCGGCCGGCGGGGAGAGCGCGGTGCGGCTCCATCTGGTCGCCGTCTGGCGCGAGTCCACCGTGTTCACCGAGGCGGAGCGGGCCGCGTTGGCGCTCGCCGAGGAGGGCACCCGGCTCGGTGACGCCCGGCACGGTGTGTCCGACGAGACCTGGGCACGGGTGCGCGAGCACTACGACGACGACCAACTCGCCGCGCTGGTCTCGTTGGTCGCCCTGATCAACGCGGCCAACCGGCTCGCCGTGATCGTGCATCAGAAGGGTGGCTCCTACGAACCCGGCATGTTCGCTGCCGCGTTGAAGTGACCGGGGGACGAATCCGGCCCGGCCCGGGACCGTGTGGTCCCGGCCGGGCCGGCCCGGTTCGCGCGGGAGCGGGGGAAGGGCTCTGCCGTCAGTGGTGTGACGGAACGTCAGGAGCCGTCCTGGGGGTGGGGCGGGCCGGGAATCCGGCGGAGACGACGAGCCCGATGACGGCGGCGGCGACGGCTGCCCCGGCGCAGACGGCGAAGAGGACGCGGTACGCGGTGAGGGAGGGGAGTTCGAATCCGCCGATCCGCAGGGTGACGGCCGACAGCAGGGCACCGCCGACGGCGCTGGCGAGGGAACTGCCCAGGCTGCGCGCGAGGGCGTTGATGCCGTTGGCGGCGGCGAGTTGAGGCAGGGGAGTGTGGGCGTTGATCAGCGAGGGCAGGGCGGCGTACGCGACACCGGTGCCCGCTCCGATGACCGAACTGCCGAGGACGACCTCCCAGAGCGCGTCGACCGCGACGATGCGGAACACCAGCCCGGCCGCGATCACCAGTGACCCGACGGTGAGAACGCGCGCCGCCCCCCAGTTGTTGATGATCCTGGCGGCGACGGGCGCGAGCAGGAGCATGAGGACACCGCTGGGCAGCAGGCACAGTCCGGCGGTGAGGACCGAGGACCCGAAGCCGTAGCCGGTGGCCGTGGGTGCCTGCACGTACGAGGAGGTCCCCGTGAAGCTGGCGAACAGCGCGAAACCCACGAACATCGCGGCGACGTTCGTCAGCGCGATGGCCGGGCGCCTCAGCGCCGACATGTCGATCAGGGGGTTGGACACCCGGGACTCGGCTGCGGTGAGGGCCGCGAGTGCCACGACGGCCACGGCGAACAGGGCGATGACGCGGGCCGAACTCCATCCCCAGGAGCTGCCCTGGGAAATGGCCAGCACCAGGCAGGCCAGGCCGGTCGTGAGCAGGATGATGCCCGCCCAGTCGATCCGCCGCTCGTGCGAGGCGGGCGGTTCGGAGACGAGGGCGAAGATGAGCACGCCGCTGATCACCGCTCCGCCCGCGCCGATCCAGTAGAGGATGTGGTAGTCGGCGTTGTCGCCGATCAGGCCGGCCAGTGGCAGCCCGAGCGCGCTGCCGATGCCGAGCATCGCGCTCACCAGGGCGGTCGCCGAACCGCGGCGCTGTTCCGGCAGGACGATGGCGAGCAGGCTGATACCGAGGGGGATCGCCGCGGCGGACAGTCCTGCCACCGCGCGGCCGACGAGCATGACGCCGAAGTCCGAGGTCAGCGCGTCGATCACCGAACCGACAGCGAGCCCGCCGAGGCTGATCAGCAGGACGAGGCGGCGGCCGAACATGTCGGCCAGCCGGCCGAGCACCGGCACCGAGACCGCGGCGACCAGCAGGGTCGACGTCAGCAGCCACTGGGCGTCGCCCGTGGTGGTGTGCAGATCGGTGGTGAGTGTGGGGAGGACCGGGATGATCAGCGTCTGTGCCAGCGCGGCGGCGAGTGCGCCGAGTCCGACCGCGATGATCTTGAGGTTCGTCCCCGGTCCCGGCCGCGCCGGGCTGTCCTGGTCATGAGGCGAAAGGGGGTCGAGGCTCGTCCCGGTCATCCCTGCGTCCTGCCCGTCCTGAGTAATGCAATCGGGTGATTACATCGGCGACCCTAGGGGTGGCCGGGCGGCCAGTCAATCGGTTGATTGCATGAGCGAGGATGGAGTCATGGACACCACCCCGCCCACCCCCACAGGGGAGCCCCGCCCCAGGGACGCCGAAGCCACCCGCCGTGCGCTGCTGCGAGCGGCGCGCGGACGCTTCACCGTCCTCGGCTACGACCGCACGACGACACGCGACGTCGCCAACGACGCCGGAGTCAACCTCATGCTGATCAACCGGTACTTCGGCGGCAAGCCGGGCCTGTTCCAGGCGGTCGTGGCCGCGTCGCCCGACCCGCTGGCCGAGGACGAGTCCTCGCGGGGTGACATCGTCGACGACTTCCTCGACGGCCTGCGCCCCGACGCGTGGCCGGAGTTCGGCAGTCACCCCATGCTCCTGCTGCTCCGCGACAGCAGCGTCGACCAGGAGATCCAGGACCTTCGCACCCTCGCCATGGACAAGGCGGTCGCCCGGATTCTCGCCTCGGGACGGGGTGACTCAGGGGGCGCGGCCGCGGAACCGGGCCCCGAGACCCGGTTGCGCGCCCAGTTGGTGCTGGCCCTGTTCAGCGGGGTGGTCGCCCTGCGGTCGATGGCCCCCGTAGAGCCGTTGGCGTCCGTCGAGGCGGACGACCTCCGCTCGGCCCTGGAGGACGCGATCGACGCGCTCATCGGGTCGGCGCCCGGGGGTTCCCGGCGTTCCCGAAGTTCCCGGCGTTCAGGGGTGAGCGAGGAGACGCCGTCCGGGTCCGGCGAACGGGCCGCCGACCTCCCGCCATGCGACGGCATGGATCAGTCGATGCCCGATCCGCCCGGGCCGGACCCGTCCGGGCGTCCGTCACGCCGGTGAACCGGTGCTCCTCACACGTCGTCCCGCCGGGCTGGTGACCGGCAGCCGACGTAATGCGCGGTTCTCGCCGATGCCACCGCTCGCAGAGCGGCGTGTCCGCGCCGCGGCCCCCCCGGGGGGGGGGCGCGGGGGGGGGGGGCCGGCCCGGGGGGGGCGGGGGGCGGGGCGCGCGGAGCGGGCGCGCGGCCGGCCCCCCGGCCGGGGGGGCGC
>NZ_JBHWEL010000001.1:493736-527601 GCF_042734135.1 Streptomyces sp. NPDC059668
ATATAGGCGGGGTTCGGCGCGGAGCCCCCCGGCCGCTGGGGGGGTCGCCCCCCCGGGCCCCCCGGGGGGGCCGCGGGGGGGGGCCGCCCCCCCCGGGGGCCGGACGGAGTGCCGTCGGACGGACGCGGACGTCCGGCGTACCCCCGGGATGGCTACCAGCCCACGGCGACCAGGAGCCACTGCGGGTTGCCGTGGGAGACGAAGGAGGACTGGCCCGCCACGTCGTCGTACGGGAAACCGTAGGCAAGGTGGTTGATGGCGTTGTCGTGCCAGAACTTGGCGTAGTAGTTCGCGGGGGCCGCCTTGTAGTACTGGGCCGGGTCGGACTGCTGGGAGGCCGGCAGGGTGGCCACGTGACGGTTGAGCGCGGCGCACATGTCGGGATTGGCCGCGAGGGAGGCGGCGCAGCCGAAGATGTCGGAGGTGGCCGCGTTGACGCCGACGGACTGGGCGTAGGACGTGAAGTAGTTGGCGTTGGCGCCGCCCGCGCGGAAGCTCGGGTCACTGCCGGGTGCGATGATCCGGTACGGAGCCTGGGTCCGCGCCAGCACCTTGAACTGGTCCGGAACCGCGTCCGTGAAGCGCTGGACGGTCGTGGCGCGGTCCTCGGCGAAGGTCTGCCGGTTCTCGCCGACCTCGACGTCGTAGCCGTCCTTGGCGTGCAGGCGCATGGCCAGCTTGAGCCCGAAGGCGTCGACCCGGGTGGTGTTGCCGTTGAAGACGTTGTTGCCGACCGTGAACTCGATGAAGTCGTAGTAGGGGCCGTTGGGCGACCCGAGGTAGAAGTACATGCGGCCCGCCGAGTTCGCCGGCATGTCGAGGTAGGGCTGTTCGGCGATGGAGTGGACCTGCCCGTTGAAGCTCCAGTACACCTGGCTGTCCGGGTACTTGCCGTTGGTGCGGTTGAGGATCTTCACCTCGACGGCGTTGCTCGCCGGGGGGATGTCGCTGGTGCTGCCCCAGAAGCTGTCCGGCGGGGTGGTGCCGCCGGGCCCGTAGACCTGGAACTCCCACAGGGAATAGCCGTACGGGGTGGCTCGCGTGGTTCCGGAGACGCGCACGTAGCGGCCGCTGCCGGTGACACCGAGGTTCTGGGTGCCGCCGGTGGAGGTGGTGGTGGAGTAGGCGGTGGTCCAGTTGTTCCCGTCCGTGGAGGTCTGGATCTGGTAGGCCTTGGCGTAGGCGGCCTCCCAGTTCAGGGTGACGCGGGTGATCTGCTGGACGGAGCCGAGGTCCACCTGGAGCCATTGCGGGTCCGCGAACGCGGAGGACCAGCGTGTCCCGGGGTCGCCGTCGACCGCTGCCGTCGCGGGGAAGGAGGCGTTCTCCGTCGAGGAGGCCGTGGCGGGGCGCCCCTGGGACAGGAGCTGGTCGGCGGCGTGCGCGGACGTCGGCGTCAGGGCGGCGACGCAGGCGACGAGCAGGGCGATGACCAGGCCGAGAGCCGTACGGGTACGTAAGACACCGGTGGGTGGTCTGGTGGCGGGTGCGCTGGGGGAAGTCTGCATGGGATCTCCTCAGGCCGAGCCGGCGTGCGTGGGGGTTGGAGCAACTGCAGGCGTGAGAGCGCTCTCTCGGGTTGTATCCCCAGCTCTGTCCGGCGTCAACAACTGAAGCCGAAATCAACGGAGTTCATGGTTCGGGAGCGGTGCGACGCTGGCAGCGGCTACGACGGCACGCACCGCGCGCCGCGGCCCGTTCGAAACCCGACCGTTCGGGCGATCTCACGTCACCCCGTCTTTCACCACTTGGCGTGTCGGCGCGGGCTCCTCGGCCCGCGGTGCCTCGTGCGCGGCCTCCCTGCCGTGCGGCACCTGCGCGTGATCTTCGAGGCCAGGGCTGCGGGTGATCGCTCCGCAGGCGGGCGATCATGGCCGGTGGCCCCGGTGGCCCCGGTGGCCCCGGTGGCCCCGGTGACCCCTGGCTCTCGGAACCCCGTACCTGGGCAGTCGGCCCGCACACCACCGGCACTCGCTGCCCGTGCTCCAGCGAGGCCGCCCGCGGCCGCCCGCCGCGCTGTTCCGAGACCTGTGGCTCAGATCTCTTGACCTCCCACCTAAACCGGTTTAGTTTCACCGCATCGCTTTTTAAATCGGTTTAGAAGCTGCCCGGAGGAGCCCATGGCCCACCGCCCCACCATCGCCGACGTCGCTCGGCGGGCCGGTGTCTCCCGCAGCTCCGTGTCGTTCGTGCTCAACGACCGCCCCGGGCTCTCGGCGGAAACCACCGCCAGGATCCGCGCCGCCATCGACGAGCTCGGCTTTCGGCCGAGCCGCCCGGCGCAGGCGCTCTCCCGCGGCAAGGCGGGCGCGCTGGGACTGGTCGTGACCCGCGAGCCGGGACTGCTCGGAGCCGACCCGTTCTTCCCGGCCTTCATCGCGGGGATCGAGTCCGTGCTGTCCGAGCGTGGTGACGGACTCGTCCTGCACGTCACCGATGTGGGCCGCGAGCGGGCCGTGTACGAGCGGCTCGCCGCCGACCGCAGGGTCGACGGCGTGTTCGTCACCGACCTGCGGGTCGACGACCCCCGCCCCGCCCTGGTGCGCGCGGTCGGCCTGCCCGCCGTGGTGCTCGGGCGGCCGGAATGGGCCGAGGGGCTGTGCGCGGTCGAACTGGACGACCTTCCGGCGTTCGAGGCGGCCGTGGGGCACCTCGCCGCGCTGGGACACAGCCGTATCGCGCATGTGGAGGGACCGACGGAGTTCCGCCACGCCCAGCGGCGCCGCCGCGCGTGGCAGGACGCCATGTCCGCGCACGGGTTCGCCACCGACCTGGTGCGCTCCGGCGGGTTCACGGCGCAGGGCGGTGCCGGGGCCACCCGCGAACTGCTCGCCCTGCCCGAGCCCCCGACGGCGATCGTCTTCGCCAACGACCTGGCGGCCACCGCCGGTCTCGCCGTGGCGCAGGAGCTGGGGGTGTCCGTCCCCGGTGACCTATCGGTGATCGGCTACGACGACACGCCGCTGGCCCGGTTCACGCACCCGCCGCTGTCCTCTGCCCGCGCGAACGCCGAGGGCTGGGGCATCGCGGCGGCCAGAGCCCTCGATCTGGTTGTCCGGGACGGCGGCGCACCCGATGTCGCGCTGCCGCCGGCCGAGTTCCTGCCCCGGGAGTCTGTGGGCCCTGCCCCGACCGCGTAGCGGAGGAGCGGGGTGCCCCTCGGGGACCGCGTCCGGCAACGGGGCCGGACGCGAAGAGTACGGAGAGATCATGTTCAGGAGAACGGCGTCCGCGCTGATCGCGCTGGCGATGGCGGGCGCACTCGCGGCCTGCGCCCGGTCCGGACCCGACCCCGTGGCCGCGGCCAGGGCACACGGGCCGATCAACGTCTGGCTGTCCAACAACGCCCAGGAGGCGGCCTGGGGCAAACAGATGGTGGCGGACTGGAACAAACTGCACCCCGACCAGCACGTCACCGCGCAGAACATCCCCGCGGGCAAGACGTCCGAGGAGGCCATCAGCGCCTCGGTGATCGCGGGCAACACCGCCTGCCTGGTGTTCAACACCTCGCCCGCGTCGGTCCCGCAGTTCCAGAAGCAGGCCGGGCTCGTCGATCTCGGCGACTTCCCCGGCGCGGAGCGCTACATCGAGGCCCGCAGCGGCTCACTGGCCGACCAGTACCGGTCCGAGGACGGGGCCTTCCGCCAACTGCCGTGGAAGAGCAACCCGGTGATGATCCTCTACAACAAGAAGCTCTTCAAGAAGGCCGGGCTCGACCCCGAACACCCGAAGCTGGCGACCTACGACCAGTTCCTCGACACCTCCCGTACCCTCGTCCACAGCGGGGCGGCGAAGGCGGCCATCTGGCCGGCGCCGAGCAGTGAGTTCTTCCAGTCCTGGTTCGACTTCTACCCCGCCTTCATCGCCGAGAGCGGCGGCAAGCCCCTCGTCGAGAAGGGCAAGCCGCAGTTCGACTCCCCGGCGGGCCGCAAGGCCGCCGCCTTCTGGCGCAGTCTGTACGCGCAGAAGCTCGCGCCGCAGGAGGCCTACCCCGGAGACGCGTTCGGCGACGGGAAGGCCGCGATGGCCACCGTCGGCCCGTGGGCGATCGCCGCGTACAAGGACAGCGTGGACTGGGGCGTCGTCCCCGTACCCACCTCCGACGGCCGACCCGCCTCCGCGGTGCACACCTTCAGCGACCTGAAGTCCGTCGCGATGTTCAGCGCCTGCAAGAACCGCGCGACCGCTTGGGACGTGATGAAGTTCGCCACCTCGCCCTCCCAGGACGGCAAGTTCCTCGCCGCGACCGGCCAGATGCCACTGCGCCCCGACCTGACCGGCACCTACGCGGACTGGTTCGCGAAGAACCCCGGCTACAAGGTGTTCGCCGACCAGACGCGTCGTGTCGTCGACGTGCCCAACGTGGCCGGCTCCATCGACATGTGGCAGGCGTTCCGTGACGCCTGGACGAAGTCCGTCGTCTTCGGCCGCCAGCCCGTCGACTCCGCCCTGCGCGACGCCGCGGGGAAGATCTCCGACATCCTCGCCGAGTACTGAGGTCCCGTCATGACACTCTCGCACACCAACGGGCCCGGCCGGCGCGGCACTTCGCGGATCGGTGCCCTGTTCGCCGCACCCTACGTCCTGTTCGTCCTGGCCGTGTTCGCCGTACCTCTGGGCTACACGGTGTGGATCTCCTTCCACCGGTTCTACTTCACCGCGCCCGGCGCGGGCGTGGACTCGCCCTGGGTCGGTCTGAGCAACTACCGGGACGTCTTCACCGATCCCGTCGTGGGCCGGGCCTTCCTCAACATCCTGATCTTCCTGGTGATCAACGTCCCGTTGACCGTGGGTCTTTCGCTGGTCCTGGCCGCAGCGCTCAACGCGAAAATGCCCTTCCGCTCCTTCTTCCGGGCCGCCTACTACGTGCCCTACGTCACCGCCAGTGTCGCGCTCGTCGCCGTGTGGGCCTTCCTCTTCGGCTCGGACGGACTGGTCAACCACGCACTCGGCGGCCTGGCACCCGACCCGTCCTGGCTCGTCAACACCCATCTGGCGATGCCGATGATCGCCTTCTTCGTCACCTGGAAGCAGCTCGGCTTCTTCGTGATGCTCTACCTGGCCGCACTCCAGAACGTCAGCCGGGAGCTGTACGAGGCGGCCGCCGTGGACGGCGCGGGAAGCGTGCGCCGGTTCTTCTCGATCACCGTTCCCGGTGTGCGCCCCGCGACCACGCTGGTCCTGATCTACGCGATCATCACGGGCGCCAACCTGTTCAGCGAGCCTTACCTGCTCACGGGCGGCGGCGGCCCGGACCACGCCTCCGTCTCGCCGGTGCTCGTCATGTACCAGAAGGGCATCGAACAGGGGCACCCCGACTTCGCGGCCGCCCTCGGCATCGTCCTCATGGTGTTCGTCCTCGCCGTCTCCCTGCTGGCCCGAAAGATCTCCGAGAGGGGCGAGTGACGCCATGAGCACCCCCACCGACCTCACCGAGTCCGCCGCCACCCCTTCACCGGCGGCCCGTGAGACACCGAGCCCCGCGACCGGCAGAGCCCGGACCGGCCGGATACTGCAGTTGACCGCCCTCTCGCTGGGCGCGGTCGCCTTCCTCTTCCCCTTCTACTACATGGTCGTCGGCTCGTTGAAGAAGACGACCACCGGCGACGTGTCGGGAGCCCTGCCCGGCGGCTTCACCACCGCCAACTACCGGGCCATCAACGGCGCCATCTCACTCGGCCGTTCACTGCTCAACTCCGGCATCGTCACCGGCGGAGTGCTGCTGTGCACGCTGGTCTTCGGCGTCCTCGCCGGATACGCCCTCGCACGGCTCACCTTCCGCGGCCGCGGCACCGTGTTCGCCACCCTGCTGCTCGTCCAGACCATCCCGTTCCAGCTGCTGATGCTGCCGCTGTACGCGCTGGTCGTGCGCAACTACGGTCTCGGCGACAGCTACCTGGGCATGATCCTGCCCTTCGCGATCAACTCGACCGCGGTGTTCCTCTTCCGTCAGTTCTTCCTGCAACTGCCGGCCTCGCTCTTCGAGGCGGCACGCATCGACGGCGCGAGTGAACTGCGCATCCTGTGGACGATCGCACTGCCCATGGCCCGCCCCGCGCTGCTCACCGGCGTCCTGCTGACGTTCATCGGCCCGTGGAACGAGTTCCTGTGGCCCTTCCTCGTCACCAAGAACACCGACATGCAGCCGCTGGCCGTCTCGCTCGCGGGATTCCTGTCCAACCTTCAGGGCACCGTCGCCAACCCGACCGGCGCGCTGCTGGCCGGCGCCTGCGTCCTGGCTCTCCCCGCCGTGGCGCTGTTCCTCGTGTTCCAGCGTCATTTCACCCACACCAACATCGACTCCGGAGTAAAGGGCTGAACCCCGTGAACCACCCCGCGCCGCAGAACCCCATCCCGTACCGCCTCGTCCGCAAGGGCATGGTGATGTCCCCCCTGGCCGGTCAGCCGTACGAGACGGAAGGCGTCCTCAACCCCGCCTCCGGCCGTACCCCCGACGGCACCCTCCACCTGCTGCCCCGCCTGGTCGCGGAGGGCAACGTCTCGCGCGTCGGCCTGGCGAAGGTCCTCTTCGACGAAGAGGGCGTCCCTTGCGGCGTCGAGCGGCGCGGCGTCGTCCTGGCCCCCGACGAGGGCTGGGAGCGGGGCAAGAACAACGCCGGCGTCGAGGACCCGCGCGTCACCTGGATCCCGAGCCTGGGCCGCCACGTCATGTCGTACGTCGCCTACGGCCCGCTCGGCCCGAAGCCTGCCCTCGCCGTCTCCACCGACCTCACCGACTGGACCCGTCTGGGGCCCGTTCAGTTCGCCTACCAGCCCGACCTCGACACGGACCTCAACCTCTTCCCCAACAAGGACGTCGTCCACTTCCCCGAACCGGTCCCCGGACCCGGCGGGGAGCCGTCGTACGCCATGCTGCACCGGCCGATGTGGGACCTGGGCTGGTTCCGCCCCGGCGAGGGCGTCCACCTGCCGGCAGGCCTGACGGACGAACGGCCGGGCATCTGGATCTCCTACGTGCCCGTGGCCGAGGTGGAGAAGGACATCAGCGCCCTGGCCCGGCCGCGCCACCACAAGCTCGTCGCGCTGTCCGCGCACCCCTGGGAGGACCTGAAGATCGGGGGCGGCCCGGCGCCGATCCGTGTCGAAGAGGGCTGGCTCCTCATCCACCACGGTGTCTCCGGCACCATCGAGGACCCCTGGGTGCAGAACCAGAACGTCTCCTACGCGGCCGGCGCCATGATCCTCGACCCGGACGACCCCTCGCGGGTCCTGGCCCGCTCCACGGAGCCGTTGATGGCGCCGGAGACCGAGGAGGAGCGCTCCGGCACGGTACCGAACGTCGTCTTCCCCACCGCGATCGAAGAGGTCGACGGCAAGCTGTTCGTCTTCTACGGCATGGCCGACGCGCACATCGGCGTCGCCCTGCTGGAACGCACGGCGTGACGGCGGAGCTGGGGCTCGGGCTGGTCGGCTGCGGCGCGTTCGGGGCGTACGTCCTGGACGCCGTGGCCGGCCTGCCGGGGCTGCGTGTCGTCGCCGTGACCGACGCCGACCCGGCGCGCGCGAACGCCCTCGCTCAGAGGCACCGTGCCACGGCCGGCCCGGATCTGGACGCGCTCCTGGGCCGTCCGGACGTCGACATCGTCGTAGTGGCCACTCCGCCCGCCACGCACGCCGAGCTGTCGATCACCGCCCTGCGCGCCGGCCGGCACGTCTTCTGCGAGAAGCCCCTGGCGACCACCGCACGGGACGCCGAGCGGGTGGGGGAGGAGGCGTCGCGCGCGGTCGGCACCCTCGTGGTGGACCACGTCCTGCGCTACAACCCACTCCTGCGCGGCGTGGAACAGCTCATCTCCGAAGGCCTGCTGGACAGTCCGCGGCGCTTCCTGTTCGAGAACGACGCCGCCGACGAGGATCTCGACGTCGGCCACTGGTTCTGGGATCCGGAGCGCAGTGGAGGCATCTTCGTCGAGCACGGCGTCCACTTCTTCGACGCGGCCCGGGCTCTGCTCGGGAGCGATCCGCAGGAGGTGAGGGCGACAGCGGTACGACGTCCCGGCGGCCCGGTCGACATGGTCGTCGCGGACGTGGTGCACCCGGGTGGCGTCCTCGCCACGCACCTGCACTCCTTCACCCATGCTCATCGCTGCGAGCGTCAACTGATGCGCCTGGACCACGGCTTCGCCGAGTCGCGCATCACCGGCTGGATTCCGACACACGCCGTCATCACGGCCTGGACGGACGATGCCGGTGTCCGGTCCTGGGAACAACTCCCCCTCAGGGCGCCCGAGTTGCTGCACGTTCCGGGCTACAGACCGCGCCCGGACGACAGCGTGTCCGTCACGGTGCACCGTGACGCCGGGGGAGCGGCACCCGCCCGGGGCAGGGGTGTCAGCCGGGCGGTGCCGCACCGCGTCGACGTGGTCGTGGACCTGGGCGGCGAGGAACGCAAGCCGTACGTGTACGCCGAGAGCGTGCGCGCGGTCATGACGGACCTGGTGCGGTGCGCCGGGACCGGCGGCACACCGGTCGCCGACGCGCGTGCGGGAGTGAGCGCCGTCGCGGTCGCCGAGGCCGCCACGACGTCGACGGTCAGCGGCCGCGCCCAGCGGGTCGTCACAGGGGGAGAACGGAGTCGTACGGCATGAACTGGTGGCGCGACGCGGTCTGTTACGAGGTGTATCCCCGCTCCTTCGCCGACACGGACGGCGACGGCACGGGGGATCTGCCGGGCATCACCCGGCACCTCGACCACGTCAGGTACCTCGGCGCGGACGCGATCTGGATCACGCCCTTCTACCCGTCGCCGCTGGCCGACGGCGGCTACGACATCGCCGACCACACCGCCGTCGCCGAAGACCTCGGGACCCTGGAGGACTTCAAGGCACTCACGGCGCGCGCCCACGCCCTGGGCCTCAAGGTCATCGTCGACGTGGTGCCCAACCACAGTTCGGACGACCATCCCTGGTTCCGTGAGGCACTGGCGGCCGGTCCCGGATCCGCGGCGCGCGAACGGTACCTCTTCCGTGCCGGTCAGGGCCCGGATGGTGCCCGGCCGCCCAACGACTGGGAATCGGCGTTCGGCGGTCCGGCGTGGACCCGGGTGCCCGACGGTGAGTGGTACCTCCATCTCCACGCGCCGGAGCAGCCCGACTTCGACTGGCGTGACCCCCATGTACGTTCGGAGTTCTCACGAGTCCTGCGCTTCTGGCTCGACCAAGGTGTGGACGGCTTCCGGATCGACGTGGCCCACGCCCTGTTCAAGGCCGAGGGCCTGCCCGACGCCGGGCCCGGACAGCATCAGGACCCCACGCGCAACCACTTGATGCCGTACTACGACCGGGAGGAACTGCACCCCCTGTACCGGGAGTGGCGCACCCTGCTCGACACCCACCCCGCCCCGCCGGGTGCGGTGGCCCCCCGGGAGCGTGTGCTCGTCGCGGAGTCCGCGGTCTTCGAAGCCGCCCGACTGGCCCGGTACGTTCGCCCGGACGAGATGCAGCAGGCCTTCAACTTCGCCTTCCTGGAAGCACCCTGGGACGCGCCCGAGCTGCGCCGGGTGATCGACGAGTCGCTCGCCGCGACTGAGGCCGTCGACGCCCCCGTGACCTGGGTGATGTCCAGCCACGACGCGCCAAGGCCCGCGACACGCCTGGGGAGCGAACTGCGCGCGGGATCGGCCGCCTTGCTGATGCTCGCCCTGCCCGGCGCCGTCTACCTCTACCAGGGTGAGGAGCTGGGACTGCCGCAGGCCCACCTTCCCGACGACCGCATCCGGGACCCGCTGTGGCAGCGCTCCGGCGGTGCGGACCGCGGCCGCGACGGGGCGCGTGTGCCGATCCCCTGGAGCGGAGACCGGCCGCCGTACGGCTTCACCACGGCCGGGCCGGAGGCCTGTTGGCTGCCTCAGCCCGAGGGCTGGGGCCGCTACACCGTAGCCGCCCAGCATGACGACCCGGACTCCATGCTGTCCCTCTACCGGCGGGCCCTGCGACTGCGGCGGGAACACCCGGTCGCCGCGCACGGCACCCTGCGCTGGCACTCGCCGGCCGACGCGCCCTACCTCGCCTTCTCCCGGGGTGAGTTGACCTGCGTGGTCAACCTCGGGACCGAGGCGCTGGACCTGGACCGGCTGGGACTGGCGGGCCGGCCGGTGCTGGCCGGCGCGGAACTGCCGGACGGCGGTGCGTTGCCGGTGGACGCGTGCGTGTGGCTCTCGACCGCCCCGGACGACGGGGGCAGCCGCGCGGCCTGACCATGACCACCTGATGTCCTGTCACCGGGCGCGTCCCGAAACGGCGTTGGCGATGCCCGCGGCAGGGGCGCGCACGATTGGTTGACGTGGTCCCGTCAGCCTGTCATGGTCTAGACCTGATGAGGTGCCGCGTCCGGAGTCCGCTCCGGGCGCGGTGCCTTGCCGCACAGCTCCCTCCCCACCGCCGCGGCCGCCGGCCGTATTAGGAGCGATGCCCCCATGCTCATCAGTCTTGCCGGACGCTTCTCCTTCAGACCGGTCACCTTGGGACGTTCCCTGGTGACAGCCGCCCTCACGGTGATCCTCTCCGCGCTGTTCCTCACCGCGCCGCCCGCGCACGCGGCCAGTGGCCAGATCTCCGGCCTGGCCGGGAAGTGCGTGGACGTGGCCGCCGCGAACAATGCCAACGGCACCGCCGTACAGCTCTACGACTGCAACGGGACCGGCGCGCAGAGCTGGTCGAACTCCGGCGACGGCACCCTGCGGGCGCTCGGGAAGTGCCTCGACGTCGTGGACCGCGGCACCGCCGACGGCGCGGCCGTCCAGCTGTGGGACTGCTCCGGCGGCGCCAACCAGCAGTGGGTGGTCACCGCGGCCCACGACATCGTGAACCCCGCGGCCAACAAGTGTCTTGACGTCCGCGACAACAGCTCCGCCAACGGCAGCCGGCTGCAGATCTGGACCTGCACGGGCGCGGCGAACCAGAAGTGGAACGCCCCGGCGAGCGGCGGTGGCGGCACCAACCCGTCCGGATTCGTCGTCAGCGAGGCGCAGTTCAACCAGATGTTCCCAGGCCGGAACGGCTTCTACACCTACAGCGGTCTCGTCCAGGCGCTGAGCTCCTACCCGGGGTTCGCGAACAGCGGGAGCGACACGGTCAAGAAGCAGGAGGCCGCGGCCTTCCTCGCCAACGTCAACCACGAGACCGGCGGCCTGGTCTACGTGGTGGAGCAGAACACCGCCAACTACCCGCACTACTGTGACCCGGGCCAGCCCTACGGCTGCCCGGCGGGGCAGGCCGCGTACTACGGCCGGGGCCCGATCCAGCTCAGCTGGAACTTCAACTACAAGGCCGCCGGTGACGCCCTCGGCATCGACCTGTTGGGCAACCCGTGGCGGGTCGAGCAGGACGCGGCCGTCGCCTGGAAGACGGGGCTCTGGTACTGGAACACGCAGTCGGGCCCCGGCACGATGACGCCGCACAACGCCATGGTGAACCAGGCCGGCTTCGGCCAGACGATCCGCTCCATCAACGGCTCGCTGGAGTGCGACGGCCGCAACCCCGCACAGGTGCAGAGCCGGGTGAACGCGTACCAGCAGTTCACGGCGATCCTCGGGGTCGCTCCGGGCAACAACCTCTACTGCTGAGCGGCGCCGCGTCCTGATGTGCCTGTGGGCGACCCGGTCCTGCCGGGTCGCCCACAGGCGTGTTGGGCCGGTGTGTCCGACCCCTGTCGGACTCAGCTGGAGGTGGCCCGGGCGGCCTGCTCTATCAGGCGGGTGACGGCGCCCGGGTGGGAGACCGATACCGCGTGGGACGCCTTGATCTCGACGGTGTGCGCGTGGGCGCGCCGGGCCATGAAGCGCTGGGCGGCCGGCGGGATGTTGTAGTCCTGGGTCGTGACGAGGTCCCAGGAGGGGATGGTCTTCCACGCGGCCGTGGTGGCCTTCTCGTCCAGGGCGGACGCGGCGACGGGGCGCTGGGTGGCGGCCATCAGGTCGGTGACGCGTTCGGGTACGTCGGCGGCGAACTGGTGGTGGAACTTGTCGGCCTTGATGTAGAGGTCGGTGCCGGTGCCGCCGCCGGGGAGCGGGAAGGGTACGGGGTTGAGGGCGGTGCCGAGGGTGCTGCCGGGGAACTTGTTGGACAGTTCCAGCGCGCTCTCGCCCTTCTCGGGGGCGAAGGCCGCGATGTAGACCAGCGCCTTGACCTGCGGGGAGTCGACGGCGGCCGCACTGATCACCGAGCCGCCGTAGGAGTGGCCGACGAGGACGACCGGCCCCTTCACGCTCTTGAGCACGCTGTGGACGTACGCGGCGTCACTGGCCGGCCCGCGCAACGGGTTGGCGGGAGCGATCACCGGATATCCCGCACGCTGCAGGCGCTCGATCACACCGTTCCAGCTGGAGGAGTCCGCGAAGGCGCCGTGCACCAGCACGACCGTGGGCTTCGCCTTCGACGAACGGTGCTCGGCCCTGGCCGCGCTCGCCGGACCCGTCGCGGCGGTCAGGGTGAGTGCCGCCACGCCGGCGACGGCTCCCAGCACGGCGGCGCGCCTGCGAGTGGGACGGATCGCGGTCTTGAGGTTCATGGTGACTTCCCCTTCGGGGCGTGGCAGCTGACATCGGGTCGCCGTCCTGGGTGCTTCGGCCCGGGGCGACAGGAAAAAACATAGCGGGCAATGCGATTGAGTGCAACTAGATTGTGCACAATGTAAATGCCGAGCTGATCACGCCCGCGCCCGTGTGCGCGTTCTGTCATCACTCGGTTCACCCGCGTAGCCGCGGAAGTGGTGCCCGCGGACGTGGGGTCTCAGACCGCCGTGCCCGCCGGGTCGGACCGGCCGGAGCCCTCGACCAGCCGGAACGCCACGCAGACCACCATCGTGTGGTCGTCGACGGGAGTGCCCGCGCGGTCCCAGTACCGACGATGGCCCGCACGCCACTCCTCCACGGAGGCATGACCTTCGCCCTCCGCCTCCACGTGGTCCCACGTCACCTCGCCGAAGGGCTTCAACGCCACGCCGGTCACCTCGATCAGCGCGGTGGCGACGCCGTCCTTGTCCAGCAGGGCCAGCGTCTCGCCCGGATACTCGACGCCCTCGGCCTCTTCCGCGTAGACCGCCAGCAGCCCGGTGGACGCGGTCTTCCTGCCCGAAAGGACCAGCTGGTTGAGCCCGGTCCGCATCTCGTCGGCCGTGCCGAGCTCGAAGGACCGCCTGCCGTCCACACGTGCCCACATGAGACTGCCCTTTCGTCGTAGGCGGCCCACCGGCCCGGATCGCCCGGAGGAGTGCCCGCTCGAACCGCGACTCCTGTCAGCGCACGACCAGCCGGTACGGTCCCGCCGGCACCAGTTCGCCGATCACCGGGGCGCCCGGCACCTCTCCGGCGACGAGGAGGCCCCCGGAGGTCTGGGCGTCGGCGAGGAGGAGTCGGGTCAGTTCGTCGGTGCGGCCGAAATCCGTGGACGCGGCGACCCACTCCAGGTTGCGGCGGGTGCCGCCGCTGATGTGTCCCGCGCGGGCGGCGTCCCGGGCGCCGTCCAGGAACGGGACCGCGGCGGAGTCGACGACAGCGGTGACCCCTGAGGCACGCGCCAGCTTGTACAGATGGCCCAGCAGCCCGAAGCCGGTGACGTCGGTGGCGCAGACCGCCCCGGCGGCCAGTGCGGCCCGCGCCGCGTCACGGTTGAGCGCGGCCATCGTCTCCACGGCCTGCGGGAAGATCTCACCCGTCGACTTGTGCCGGTTGTTGAGCACCCCCAGGCCCAGCGGCTTGGTCAGCGACAGCGGCGTCCCCGGCCGTCCCGCGTCGTTGCGCAGCAGGCGGCCCGGATCGACGGTGCCGGTCACCGCCATGCCGTACTTGGGTTCCGGGTCGTCGACGCTGTGGCCGCCCGCCACCACGCAGCCCGCCGTCGCCGCGACGTCCCTGCCGCCGCGCAGCACCTCCCTCGCCAGTTCGAAAGGCAGCACGTCACGGGGCCAGCACAGCAGATTGACCGCCACCAGCGGGGTGCCGCCCATGGCGTAGACGTCGGAGAGCGCGTTCGCGGCGGCGATGCGGCCCCAGTCGTAGGGGTCGTCGACCACCGGGGTGAAGAAGTCCGCGGTGGCGACGGCGGCGAGCGAGCCGGGTCCGCCCGGCAGCCGGACGACCGCGGCGTCGTCGCCGTGGTCCAGGCCCACGAGCAGGCCGGCGCCGCCGAGCGCACCCGGGGACGCCAGCCCGGCCACGATCTCCTCCAGCTCGCCCGGCGGAATCTTGCAGGCGCAACCGCCACCGTGCGCGTACTGGGTGAGTCGTACGATCTCCTGCCGTCGTGCCTGCCGGCCGCCGGTCCGGGTGCTCGTCATCGCTGCATCGGTCCTTGCGTGTGAGGGGGAGCGCCGTGTGGCGCGTTGACTTGCGGGGTGAGGCGACGGTTCGATGTCCGCAGGGCCGGGGCGTCGCGCCGGTGACGGCCCGCGGGGAGACGTACGGGTGCCTGGTGGCCCTCCCGGTCTTCAAAACCGAGGTGTCCGAGCAACTCGGGCAGGCGGGTTCGATTCCCGTCCGTCTCCGCCGAACGGCGTGTCCCGTTCTCCGCGTTCGGGATCAGGGCCTTCGCGACAACGGCGCAGCGCACCGTCCACGCGAACGGTCCGCCCGTGCGCGTCCAGGTATTCGAGCAGGGGGACGGCGACCCGGCGCGTGGTGTCCAGCGCCTGACGCGCCTGGCTGGTGGTGAACGGCTGTTCCAGCCGCGCGAGGACGGCCGCGGCCCGCACGTCCGCCCCGGGCATCAGCACGATGCCCTCGCTGATCCGCAACAGCGCCCCGGCGGCCTCGGCGGCTGCCAACAGCTTGGGTGTGAGGCCGAGTTCGCGCAGTCTCTCGGCCTCGGGTGCGCGGAACGGCGCGCGGGCGAGGCCCGCGCGCACGGCCTCGACGGCCGCCGCGGCCCGGGCCGGGAGCGTGGGACGGGCCTGACTGCCGTAGACACGGCCGTCGGCGTGCCGCAACCCCGGCGACTGTGCCAACAGCGCGTCGACGAGGGCTCGTTCCGGCAGGCCGAGGGCCTGGCGCGCCGTCTCCAGGGGCATGCCGGGCTCCAGGGGATTGCGGGCGGCGTGCTCCTCGACCGCGTCGCCGAGGCGGTCGCGCAGAGCCGACCAGTGGGCCGGGTCCGCCAGCCATTCCCCGGTGACCGGCTCTTCCGGCGGACGGACGCCCATGGCGAGCAGCTCCGAGCGGCGGACCAGTCCGCGACGGCGTAGTTCCCCGGCACCGTCGGCCCCTCCCGGCGCTGCCCGCAGCTCCCGGTCGCGGGCGGCCGCCGCGCCGCGCCGGGTCAACCTGGGCGGGCGGACGTCGAGCACGGTGAGCCCCGCCGGGACGCGGTGCTGCCCCGGGTCGCGCAGCAGCGCGGCGTCACCGACGCGCAGCGGCAGTGGTGCCGCGAGCCGCAGACGTGCGGAGCTCTCGCCGAGCGGGCGGACCGTCACCGGCACCGCCGCGGAGCCGGCGTGCAGCGTGAGTTCGCGGGGCAGATCACGGGCCGGGGCGCCCCGCAGCCGTACGTCCACGGTGTCGGTGGTCAGCCAGCGGCCGGGGGTGAGCAACGCGTCGCCGCGGCGCAGGGTCCCGGTGTCCGGCCCGGTCACGTTGACCGCCACCCGGGAGACCGCGCCGGCCTCCGGCCGCGCCTCCTTGAGGCATTCCAGCCCGCGCACCCGCAACATCGCACCACCACGGGCGAGTTGGAGCCGATCGCCGACGCGTACCGTGCCCGCGCCGAGGGTTGCGGTGACGACCGTGCCATGGCCCCGCACGGTGAACGCGCGGTCCACCCACAGCCGTACGTCCGCGTCGGGGTCCGGGACGGGCAGGTCGCCGGCCAACCGGACCAGGCTCGTGCGCAGCGCGTCGAGGCCGGTGCCGCTCACCGCGCTCACGGCCACGCTCGGCAGCCTGCCGAGGGATGACTCGGCGATCCGGGTGAGTGCCTGTGCGCGGGCCGCGTCCGGTGCGGCCAGGTCGCAGCGGGTGATGGCGAGAACGCCGTGCCGTACCTCGAGCGCGTCGAGAACCGACAGATGCTCCTCGGACTGCGGTTGCCAGCCCTGGTCCGCCGCGACGACGAAGAGGACCGCCGGGACCGGGCCGACGCCGGCCAGCATGTTGCCCACGAGGCGTTCGTGTCCGGGTGCGTCCACGAACGCGACGTCACCCGCCCCGGGCAGCCGCGTCCACACGAAGCCCAGGTCCAGCGTCATACCCCGGCGCCGTTCCTCGGCCCAGCGATCCGGCTCCATCCCCGTCAGGGCGCGCAGCAGCGCGGACTTGCCGTGGTCGACGTGCCCCGCGGTGGCGATGACGTGCATGGTCAGGTTCCCGTTCCCCGCCCGGCTGTCTCCCCCGGGGCCCCGGCCCGGCGTACCACGTCCGCCAGGAGCGCGTCGGCGTCCACCGCCACCGCCCGCAGGTCCAGCAGACAACGGCCGTCCTCGACACGGGCCAGCACGGCCGGGTCCGTGCCGCGCAGCAGGGCCGCGTACCCGGCGGGCAGGGAGACCGCGGCGCTCGGCAGCGTCACACCGGGCGCGCCGCCGCCGCCGACCACCGCCTCGGTGTCGACGGCCCGGCTGTCGAACCCGTCCGCCCGCAGCTTCTCCGCGAGCCGTTCGGCGCGCCGCCGCAGCTCCACGGGGTCGGCGCGCAACGCGGTCAGAGCGGGGGGTTCAGGGCCGCGCACCGTCGCCTCCAGGGCAGCCAGGGTCAGCTTGTCCACGCGCAGCGCGCGGGCCAGCGGATGACGGGCGAGCCTGCGCACCAGTCCGGCGTCGCCCAGCAGCAGCCCGCACTGCGGCCCGCCGAGCAGCTTGTCGCCGCTGGCGGTGACCAGGGAGGCCCCGGCACGCAGCCAACTCGTCGCGTCGGGCTCATCGGGCAGCACTGGTTCCGGGGTGAGCAGGCCCGAGCCGATGTCCGCCACCACGGGCACGCCGAGCGGGGCCAGCTCGGCCACGGACGCCTCCCGGGTGAAGCCGGTGACACGGAAGTTGGAGGGGTGGACCTTCAGGATGAAGCCGGTGTCCGGTCCCACGGCAGCGGCGTAGTCGGCGGGCGTGGTGCGGTTGGTCGTGCCGACCTCGCGCAGCCGGGCGCCGGTGGACTCCAGCAGGTCGGGCAGTCGGAAGCCGTCCCCGATCTCGACCAGCTCGCCGCGGCCGACGACGATCTCCCGCCCCTGGGCGAGCGCGGTGGCGGCCAGCGCCAGCGCCGCCGCGCCGTTGTTGACCACGTGCGCGGCCTCGGCGGCGGGCACGGAACGCAACAGGGCGTCGAGCGTGGACGAGCCCCGTCGGGAACGGGCTCCGGTGGTGAGGTCGAGTTCCACGTCCGTCGTGCCGGAGGCGGCCCGGACGGCGTCACAGGCGGCCGCCGACAGCGCGGCCCGGCCCAGGTTGGTGTGGAGCAGGACGCCGGTGGCGTTGATGACCGGACGCAGGGCGGACGCGGTGGCCGGCAGGGCGGCGACGGCACGGTCGGCGATCTCGTCGATGGGCACTTCGCCCGTCCTCGCCCGTGCCTGGACCTTGGTGACCACGTCCTTGACCAGGTCGCGTCCCAGTCGTCGCGCGGCCTCGGTGAGCCGGGGATCGGCCAGCAGCACGTCGGTGCGGGGCAGCCGCCGCAGCGCGTCGGCGGACGGGGCGGAGCCCGTGGCGGAGGCGTGGTCGCGGTCCATCTCGTGCACTTTCACTGGGGCCCTGCCGGCTGAAACCCCGTCAGGCTATGGCGGCCGGTGCCCCTGGCGTCCGCGCCACACCGGAGCGACCCCGAGGGGCGGCGGGTCGCACCCGCTCACGAGACCGGCAGTGCCCGTGTCGTGGTGGGACGGGGTCAGTCCCCGTCGCGCTCCTCGCGGCGAGCGTCGAGGCGTTCGCGTTGCGGCTTCACCACATAGGCGGGGTCCTTGGCGGACGTCACGCCCGCCTCGAAGGTGCCGAAGCGCTGCAGGACGCTGCCCGCCATCAGGGCCAGTCCGCCCACGGCGGCGGCCGCGCGGCTGCGCCGGGCGAGGGTGAGCGCGGTGACCGCGCCGGCCAGGGTGAGGTACTCGGACGCTCTGCGCAGGTGGTGCGGCTGCCCGGTGGTGTACGCCCGGGTCACGAAACCGGGGCGCCGGTCGATGAGCCGTGAGGCGACGATCTCGGCGGCCGCGCCCACCGCGGCGAACCGCCGTGCCGGGCCCGCCTCCGTCACCGGAGCGAGCAGCATGCCGAGGCCGCCCGCACTGGCCGCCGCGGAACCGGTGAACACGAAGGGCAGCTCGCTACGGGCGTCGTGCCACGCCGGCACCGCCGTCTGCGAGAGCAGGACCGCCGTGTACGAGGCGACGCCGGGGGCGAACAGGGCCGCGGACAGGCCGGCCGGGCGGGCCGCCAGGTGCAGGAGTCGCCCCGGCGGCGTGGCGCGCCAGGCGGCGGGCAGCATCTCGGCCGTGGCCGCCAGGGCGCTGCCGGGCCCGTAGGCGACGAGGATCCAGGTGCCGACGGACATGGGTGAACTCGGCTTGGCGACCCTCATCATGTGGTGGAACCGGGCGGGCCGGCCGAGGTCCGCCACCAGCAGGTACATGCTCACCAGGAGGGCGGCGAAGCCACCGACGCGACCCGCGCGCCGCAGCCGGGGACGCGCCGTCAGGTCCGCGCCGGCCGCGAGCAGCGCGGCGCCGGCCGACAGTCCGCCGGTGAAGAGGTACGCGGGGATCTTCCACTCCCAGACCGGCGGTTTGAGCACCGGACGCCCGTAGTACGAGCGGAACTCCGCCCGCGGCACCATGGACTGCTCGCGGCCTCCGTCGTCGGCCTTTCCCCGGCCGCGGCCGGAGCGCCGACCGCCGTGACCGGTCCCCTCGTCCCCGCTCATCGCCGTCCCCCGCCCAGGAAGACCGCCGCCGAGACGGCCAGCAGCGCCGACGCCGCGGCGCCCGCGTGCTTCCACATCGACATCAGGTCGCGGGTCGGCACGATCGGGTCCGGTGGCAGTCCGTACACCTCGGGATCGTCCAGCAGCAGGAAGAACGCGCCGTCGCCGCCGACGCCGTCCTCGGGGTCGCGGCCGTAGAGCTGGGCCTCGGGCACCCCCGCCTCGTGCAGTGTCGCCAGGCGGCGGTCGGCACGCTCGCGCAGCTCGTCCAGGGGGCCGAACTGGATGGACTCGGTCGGGCACGCCTTCGCGCACGCCGGTTCCAGGCCGTCGCGCAGCCGGTCGTAGCACATGGTGCACTTCCAGGCGCGTCCGTCGTCGGGCCGCCGGTCGATGACCCCGTAGGGGCAGCCGGACACGCAGTAGCCGCAGCCGTTGCAGATGTCGGGCTGCACCACCACGGTGCCGAACTCGGTGCGGAACAGGGCGCCGGTGGGGCACACGTCGAGGCAGCCGGCGTGGGTGCAGTGCTTGCACACGTCCGAGGACATCAGCCAGCGGAACTGGGTGCGTTTCTCCGCGCCCGTCCCGGCGCCGGGCAGGGCGAAGGAGGGGAAGCCCAGGTCCACGGGTGCGGTGCCGAGGTCGCCGCCGCCGCGTCGCGCGGCCTCCAGGGCGTCCGCCACGACCTCGGGCGTGCCTTCCGTGCTGGACGGGCCGACGGGCAGGTCGGCGAGCCCGGCGTCCTGCTCGCCCAGTGGCCGCTCCTGCTCGATGAAGGCGACGTGCCGCCACGAACTGGCGCCCAGCATGCCGGTGTTGTCGAAGGACATGCCCAGCAGGTCGATGCCGTCCTCCGGGATGCCGTTCCACTCCTTGCAGGCCACCTCGCAGGCCTTGCAGCCGATGCAGACGGACGTGTCGGTGAAGAAGCCCATCCGGGGCGGGTGGTCACGGTGGCCGGCGTCCCCGGCCGGGTCCGGGAGCGGCCCGTGGAAGCTGTTCTGACTCGTCATGACGGTTCCTCCGGCCGGTCGTCCGGTTCGGTGTGGGCACGCTCGGTGTGACCGCCCGCCGTCGCGATACGGGTGCCGGTCTCGGTGGTGATGCCGGCGCGGCGGCGGTAATCCTGCACGTACGCGAGCAGGGCCGGTCCCCGAGGACGGCGCCCCGGCCGTACGTCGCAGGTCAGCACCTTGCTCTCCTGGATGAACACGTTCGGGTCGACCACCACGCCGATCAGGTCGTTGACCACGTCGCCCGTGGTGAGGCCCGTCGAGCCCCAGTGGTACGGCATCCAGACCTGGTGCACGACGCGGCCGTCGATCCGCAGCGGGGCCATGCGGTCGGTGACGACCACGCGCGCGTCGACGGCGGTGCGGCTGGTGACGACGTGGGCCCAGTCCAGGTGGCGCAGACCGCGTTCCTCCGCCAGTTCGGGCGACACCTCGACGAACAGCGCCGGCTGGAGCTCCGCCAGGTAGGGGAGTTGACGGCTCATGGCGCCCGCCGTGTGGTGCTCGGTCAGCCGGGCCGCGGTGAACACATAGGGGAACACCTGGGTGTGCGCCTCCGGCGGAGCCGGGTTGGACGGGTTGTCGGGGCGCCCGTAGACCTTGCGCACCGGGTTGCCCTGCTGGCCGTAGAGCAGGTTGCGCATCGGTGATTCGTGCGGCTCGTAGTGGGTGGGCAGCGGGCCGTCGGCGAGGCCGGCCGGGGCGAACAGCCATGCCTTGCCGTCGCGCATCATGATGAAGGCGTCGCTGCCGCTCAGCGCCTCCGGGCCCGACGCCCCCGCCGGGGGCCGGTAGTGCGGCGGTTTGGTGCGCTCGAAGTCCGGCGTGTCGTTGCCGGTCCACTCGCCGGCCTCCTCGTCCCACCAGATCAGCTTCTTCCGCTCGCTCCAGGGACGCCCGTCCGGGTCCGCCGAGGCGCGGTTGTAGAGCACGCGCCGGTTGAGCGGCCAGGTCCAGCCCCACTCCGCGTCGTACGGCCCCGACCGGAGGCGGGAGGTGCGCCGGCGGGACTGGTTGGTCTCCCCGGCGTACACGCCGCTGTAGATCCAGCAGCCACAGGCGGTGCTGCCGTCGGCCCTGAGGTCGGGATAGCCGTCGACGGTCCGCCCGGTGCGCAGGTCGATGCCGTTGATGTGGCGCAGCACGTCCGAGGGGGAGGGCTCGTCGCCCTCGACCTCGTAGTCCCACGCCAGGTCGAGGACCGGGCGGTCGCGTGCGTCGGTCGATCCGGCCAGCCGCTGCTTGATCCGAACGGCGAGCTGGTGGAAGAACCACAGTTCGGAGCGCTGGTCGCCGGAGGGTTCCACGGCCTGGTCGCGCCACTGAAGCATCCGCTGGGTCTGGGTGAAGGTGCCGGCCTTCTCGACGTGCGAGGACGCGGGGAAGAAGAACACCTCCGTGCGGCAGCGTTCGGTGACGATCTCGCCGGTCTCGATCTCCGGCGCGTCCTTCCAGAACGAGGCGCTCTCGATCATGACGAGGTCGCGGACGACCAGCCAGTCGAGGTTCGCCATGCCGAGGCGCTGGAGCCGGCCGTGGGCCGAGCCCACCGCCGGGTTCTGGCCGAGCAGGAAGTAGCCGAAGACCTTCCCGTCGACCATGTCCATCACGGTGCGGTACGTGCCGTGGTCGCCGTTGATCCGGGGCAGGTAGTCGAAGCAGTAGTCGTTCTCGGCCGTCGCGGCGTCGCCCCAGTACTCCTTGAGCAGCGACACCAGGTAGGCGTCGGCGTCGCCCCAGAACCCCTTCTGCTGCCGGCCGCGGACGACGTCCAGGTAGCCGGCCAGGTCCTCGTGGCCGGTGTCGGGCATCGGCAGGTAGCCCGGCAGCAGGTTGAACAGCGTGGGGATGTCCGTGGAGCCCTGGATGCTGGCGTGACCGCGCAGCGCGAAGATCCCGCTTCCGGGGCGGCCGATGTTGCCCAGCAGGAGCTGCACGATCGACCCCGCCCGGATGTACTGGGCGCCCACGGAGTGCTGGGTCCAGCCGACGCTGTAGACCAGGGCGGTGGTCCGCTCCCGGCCGGAGTTCTCCGTCCAGGCCCGGCACACGTCGAGGAACAGGTCCTGCGGCACCCCGCAGACACGCTCCACCATGTCCGGGGTGTAGCGCGCGAAGTGCCGTTTGAGGACCTGGAACACGCAGCGGGGATGCTCCAGGGTGGGGTCGGCCTCGATGTCCCCCTCGGCGTCCTCGACGAACGGTCCCTTGGCACCGTGCTGGTACGGCTCGGAGGTCTCCTTCGCGTTCCGGCCCGGCCGCTCCCGCGCCGTGACGCTCGCGTACGACCAGCTCGACGCGTCGTACGCCGCGGTGTGCGGGTCGTAGCCGCTGAACAGGCCGTCCAGGTCCTCGGTGTCCTGGAACCGCTCGTTCACCAGGAAGGGCGCGTTGGTGTAGGCCCGCACGTACTCACGGAAGTCCAGGCCGTTGCCGAGGATGTGGTTGATCACGCCGCCCAGGAACGCGATGTCGGTCCCGGCCCTGATGGTGATGTGCTGGTCGGCGTGCGCGCTGGTGCGCGTGAAGCGCGGGTCGATGTGGATGACCCTGGCACCGCGCGCCTTCGCCTCGGTCACCCACTGGAACCCGACGGGATGGGCCTCGGCCATGTTCGAGCCCATGATGATGATGCAGTCGGTGTTGACGAGATCCTGCAGGTAGTCCGTGGCGCCGCCACGTCCGAGCGAGGCTCCCAGACCGGGAACCGTGGCGGAGTGTCAAATACGGGCCTGGTTCTCGATCTGCAGCGCGCCGAGGGCGGTGAACAACTTCTTGATGAGGTAGTTCTCCTCGTTGTCCAGCGTCGCGCCGCCGAGGCTGGCCAGGCCCATGGTGCGGCGGAGCGTCCTGCCGTTCTCGTCGGTGTCCTGCCAGCCCTTGCGGCGGGCGTCGAGCACCCGGTCGGCCACCATGTCCACGGCGGTGTCCAGGTCGAGCCGCTGCCATTCGGTGCCGTACGGCGGCCGGTAGAGGACGTGCTGTTCGCGCTGCGGTCCGGTGACGAGCTGCTTGCTGGCGGAGCCCTTGGGGCAGAGACGGCCGCGGGAGATCGGGCTGTCGGGGTCGCCCTCGATCTGGACGACCTGTTCGTCCTTCACGTAGACGCGCTGGGCGCAGCCCACCGCGCAGTACGGGCACACCGAGTTCACCACCCGGTCCGCGGTCTCCGTGCGGGCACCGAGACCGGCGGAGCGGGCCGACTGTGCCGCCTTGCCGCGGCCCAGCGGGTCCGTGCCGGTGAGCTGCCGGTAGACCGGCCACGCGTCCAGCCACCGTTTCACGCCCATCCGCCCGCTCCTTCGCGCAAGGGCCCCCGGCTTCCTTCCGACGCTACCGGCTGGAGGACCGGCCGCAAGTCCGGGGCGCCGCGGGCGACGACCGGCCGGGTTCCTCCGGGGCGAGCGAGCGCACGGCGCCGACCAGCAGTTCGACCGCCCGGTCGACGTCCGCGGGGGTCGTCCAGCGGCCGAGCGACAGCCGTACGGCCGCCAGTGCCCGGGCCGCGTCCAGGCCCATCGCGCGCAGGACGGGGGAGGCGGCGCCAGTACCGCTGTGGCAGGCCGAGCCGGTGGAGGCCGCGAGGCGCGGCGCGGCGGCCAGCAGTTCGTGTCCCTTGATGCCGTCGATGCTGACGTTGAGAGTGCCGGGCAGCCGGCGGGCGCACCCGTTCACGTGCACCTGCCCGGGAAGCGCCCGGGTCAGCCCGCCCTGCAAGCGGTCGCGCAGCTCCTCGAGGCGTCGTCCGCCGCCGTCCGCGAGTTCCGCGCCGGAGAGTTCGGCGGCGGTCCCCAGCGCCACGGCGAGGGCGACGCCTTCGGTGCCGGCGCGGAGCCCGGACTCCTGGCCGCCGCCGTACACCAGGGGTTCGAGGCGGACGCCGGCCCGCACGAAGAGGGCGCCGACGCCCTTCGGGGCGTACATCTTGTGGCCCGCCACGGTCAGCAGGTCCACACCGAGCGCGCGCACGTCCACCGGGACCTTGCCGGCCGCCTGGGCCGCGTCGCAGTGGAACAGCGCGCCGTGGTCGTGGGCGAGCCGGGCCAGTTCGGTGACCGGCTGCAGCGTGCCGGTCTCGTTGTTGGCGGCCATGACGGAGACCACGGCCGTCCGCTCGTCCAGCGTCGCCGCCAGGTCGGCGGGATCGACCAGCCCCCTCGAGTCGACCGGCAGGCACGTCACGTCGACCCCGTGCAGGCGGTGCAGCGCACGGCATGTCTCCAGCACCGACGGGTGCTCGGTGACCTGGGTGATCACCCGGCGCCTGCCGTCGCCCCCGGCGAGCACGGCGCCCCGCAGCGCGAGGTTGTTCGCCTCCGAGCCGGAGCCGGTGAGGACGATCTCCTCCGTGGACGCCCCGACGAGCGCGGCGACCTGCCGGCGGGCCCGGGCCAGCGCCGCCCGCGGTGCCGCGCCGTGGGCGTGTCCACTGGACGGGTTGCCGAAGTCGCACGTCAGGAGGGGCAGCATCGCCGCCACCACCCGAGGGTCGACCGGAGTGGTGGCGTTGTGGTCCAGGTACACCGGACCGAGATCCTGGCCCGGACTCACCGGCACGTTCATGGGAGCCTGCGCATTCGTTCGGGGACGGGAGCCTGCGCATCCGTTCGGGGACGGGCCGCAGCCGGACACCCACCACGGCGCGCAGGCGTGCCGCACTGGATCTGGTAGGCATTCTTACCTGTTCGGGACGGAAACTCCCTCTATGCGACTTCGGGTCCGACGGGTCGCCGCCGGGCTTCATGGAGCCCCACAGCGTGGCCGCCCGTGGCGCGAAGACTTCCGCGGGGCTCCGAAGCCGTCGGCGAGGCCGCGGACGCGAGGGATGGTGCTCCTCTCCGGTGAGTCGTTGTCACCGAGGCTTTTCCCAGCCGTCCTTGGCCGGTGACCTGCCCGTACCACCACGGGACTGGGATGTGGAACGCGGTGTCCGGAGGACCTCCGGCCGCAGGCCCGTCCGAACGTCAGGAGACGTATGTCCCACGCAGTCGACCAAGCACGCCGCGGATTCGGCCGGATGAGGCAGCCCGTCTGGGGTGGCGTGGCCTGTGCCGCCGCCCTCACACTCGTCACCCTCGCCCCGCCGGCGGTCGCGGGCACGCCCGCCACGGATTCCGCCGCGTCCGCCGCGTCCGCCGCCTCCGCCCTCCACGGGATCTCCTGGTCGACGCGGAGCGTGGCCCCCGGTGTCGAGGTCAGGACCGGAGTGCTGCGGGACTCCTCCGCCGCCCCGGCGTGGTCGGTCACCGTGCAGGCACCGGCCGTCAACCGCCTCACCGGCGCGGCCACTTGGGCCCCGCTCGGAGACCGCGCGTGGGCGGACGCGAACGCCGCGCGGCTGCGGAGCGCCGGGTTCGAATCGCGGCTGGAAGAGGTGACCTGGGACGACTACTCCGACACCCCCCACGGCACGATGGGCTGGCAGGTCAGGGTCGGGCGGTACGCCACCCAGGCCGAGGCGGGAACCGCCAACTCGGCGGTCGTGGCCGCGGGTTTCCGTACCGCGGTCGACTGGTCCGGATACGACGGCCGGCAGCGCCCCGACGCCGAGAGCATCCACGTCGCCGTGGTGGACTCCGCGCGCTTCGCCGGGACGGTCGGGGCGAGCGACGGCGGCAACGTCGCCGACCGGGAGAACACCTCCACGGTGGCCACGCGCCTGGGTTCGCTGGTCGGGGTCAACGGAGGGTTCTTCATCACCTCCGACGCGGACGGTGTGCAGGGCACGCCCGCCGGCCTGTCCGCGCAGCACGGCAGACTCGAGTCGATGGCCGTCGGCTCCCGCGCCGCGCTGATCCTGGGCGACGGCGGCCGGCGGCCGCGTATCGCCGACCTCTCCACGACCGTCACGGTGCGCGACGGGTCCGCCGTGTACGGGGTACAGGGCATCAACCGCGTGCCGGGCAAGGTGCGCAACTGCGGTCGGCCCGGGGCCGTCCCCACCGTCGAGCCCCGCCACGACACCACCTGCACCCTCGCGGACGACCTCGTCGAGTTCACCCCCGAGTTCCGCGCGTCGCTCCCGGCCGGGCCGGGCGTCCAGGTGGTCCTCGACGAGCGCGGCACTGTCGTCTCCGTGGGCGACCGAGGCGGTGCGGTGCCCGGTCACGGTTCGGTCCTCCAGGGCATCGGCGGGGCGGCGGGATGGCTCACCGGCCACGCGCGGGTCGGCAAGCGCCTGTCGCTGCGCGAGGTGATCCGGGACTCCTCGCACCACGAGGTCAGGCTCGGGCCGGACGACAGCATCGTCAGCGCGGCTCCCACCCTGGTCGAGGGCGGCCGCGTTCACATCGACGCCACGGCCGAGGGGACACTCGACCCGCGCGACCTCTCGTTCGGTTTCGCCTGGTCCAACGTGCGCCAGCCCCGGACGCTGGCCGGTGTCGACCGGCGGGGCCGGCTGCTCCTGGTGACCGTGGACGGGCGGCAGCCCGGGGTGAGCGAGGGCTTCACCCTGGCCGAAGCCGCCCGGTTCATGCGGTCGCTCGGCGCCGTGCAGGCGCTGAACCTCGACGGCGGCGGCTCCTCGGCGATGGCGGTCAACGGCACGCTGGTGAACGTCACCTCTGACGCGACGGGCGAACGCGCCGTCGGCGACACGATCCAGGTCCTCCCGAGGCGCCGCAGCAGCTGACACCGGCGGTCCCGCGCGGGCGGGGACGGCTGCGGTCCCACCGTGCCCGGAGCACGCACGTTCGCTCCTGGGCCCGGTCGGCGGCCCAGATCCGACCCCGTCCCGTGCCGGGTACCGACATCGGCACGGGCTCCGGCACCGGCTCCGGCGTCGACGGGTTCACGAACGGCCGCGGTCAGCTCCGGAGCAGCTCGGCGAGGACTTCGGCCTCGCTGATGTCCGGTTGCCTCGTCGCGGTGACGAGCGTCAGGGTCCGCTCCTGGGCGAGGTCGCGCAGATGCGCCAACGCCCGCGCACGCTCCGGATCCTGCAACTCCTCGCGGTAGCGGCGCCCGAACTCCTCGAACCGGGCCGGCTCGTGGTGGTACCACTGCCGGAGCTCCGTGGAGGGCGCGACCTGTTTGCACCACTCGTCCAGGTGCGCCTTCGTCTTGGCCAGCCCACGCGGCCAGAGGCGGTCCACCAGGACTCGTGCGCCGTCCGTCCGCTCGGGCGCCTCGTACGCCCTGCGTACCCGTACCTCGTGATCCGTTGTCATCGGTGACCTCGTAACCGAACTCTCGGCCGGCGCTTGGGAAAACGGCCTGTGTCACACACGCTGCTGGGTAGCGCCAACGTCAGGTCCGCCGGCCGCCCCGGCCCGTGATCCGAACGCGCGCACTTCCTCACAGAATCCCTCGGCACGCCGGGCGGCGCCACTCCTGACCGGTTCACCCACTGGTCTCCACGGCCGTCCGGTGTGCGGCCGAACATCGAGAAATGCCGGGGACGGGACGGGGTCCACGGGTCCCGCTCGGGCGGAGGCCGTGAAAGGCGATGCCTCGATGTTTCTCCATCACCTGCGAGGGGCGAAGTTGAGGCTCCGTCAGAGTCCCTCCGGGCGCTGTTGGCAAGAGCTGTTCACTCGAAGGGATTGCTGCCGGGCAACGCCGTTCCGTGCCTGGTGCAATTGCCGTACGTTCTCCGAACTGCCACACGCATAGGGTGGTGTACGGCGGGCCGGACAGGGGAGAGGGCGGCGACGGGGTGGACACGGACGACAAGTGGGGCGCGCGTGCGGCATGCCGAACTACGGATCCGGAGGAGCTGTTCGTCGAAGGGGCCACGCAGAACGGCGCGAAGGCCGTCTGTACCGGTTGCCCGGTGCGGACCGAGTGCCTCGCCCACGCCCTCGACCGCAGGATCGAACACGGAGTGTGGGGCGGCATGACGGAGAGGGAGCGCCGCGCGTTGCTGCGGCGCCGGCCGACCGTGACCTCCTGGCGGCGGCTGCTGGAAGCGGCGCGCACGGCGTACGACCGGCAGGCCAGGCCCGGTGACAACGGACGGTCGGCCGCGGCAGGTTGAGCCCGCCGCGGCGCGCTGCTCGATGCGCGCGACCGCGGCCGGTTCCGGGGGCGGGGTGTCCGGGCCGTTGGGCCAGGGGCCGGCTCGTGCGCCGACGTGCGGCTCGCACCCGCCGAGGCGCGATCACGTCCGGCCCTCCTCCGATTTCAGGGCATGGCACGGACCCGACTGACCGAGCGCTTGCTTCGGCGCCGGGCCCGGAAGGGCCCGGGGGAGCGGAACCGAGGGCCGGCATCGCCTCGGGAGCGGACAGCGCGCGATCAGCGGCCGAGAGCGCACCCGGTGCCGTGGGACCCCGTCCGGAGCACCGAGTTGCTCACGGGTCATGCCCCTACGGGTGCGCAGGACTTGCAGACGCTGGCCGAACACCAGTGAATCGGCGTACGGGTTCGGGCCGGCATCCTCTGACGACACGGCCTTGCCCCCCTCTGAACGGTTCGCGACATTGTGGGGGTATGGGCCGGAGTCGCTCTCGTGTGGGTTCCCGCCGTTCATCATCCTGGGCGGCCAACCTCGATGCAGAGCTCCTGCGAATCGAGTGCACGAGTCAGAACAGGCGTATGCCGGGGCCGGGAGGCACCGAGCCACCCGGCCCCGAGGGTGTCGGTGATGCGAGTCTTGCCTTGTCCTCCGGGACGGGCGCAGCCGCTCGCGGGCAACCGGGACCTCTGGCTCTCTCGAAGCCCGGGGCCGGGGCGCGGTCACGGGTCTTGATCTCTTCCCGCGGAAAGCGGGCGTAGCCGAGTCGGGCCGCAACCCGTTGTCGTACCCCTGTGGTGAGGTGAAGCCGGACGACGGAGAGCGCGAGGCGGAGGCGACGATGGGCGAGCGTAAGACGTGGCGGCCGTTTCTGGAGCAGTGGAGCGCGGAGTGGATCGCGGGGCACGACCCGGACAAGGACGCACCGCTCGCGCAGGAGGTCGTGCGGGACGCCTGGCTCGGGTTCGCGGCGGCCAGTGAGGCCGAGGTCGCTGCGGCCGAGGCCCGGCTGGGGCGCCGGCTGCACGCCTTCGCTTCGGGAGTTCCTGCTGGTCACCAACGGGTGGCGGGACGCGGGCAACTTCATCTACCGGCTGGCGGGCGCCGCGGAGCTGGAATGGCTGCGGGACACCGACGACCGCACCTGGATCGAGGTCTGGGAAGACCTCGCGGAGGACGATGCCGAAGAGGACGAGGACGGTGAGGAGACGTTCGGCGTTCAGGAGGCGAAGGTCCTGGCGCGCTGCCTGCGCCTGTCCCTTGAGGGTGACGCGGCGGTCATGCTGCTCGACCCCGACGACGTGGACGTGGACGGCGAGTGGGCGGCGTACTGGCTCGCCTCCTGGTCCGGCGAGGGACCGGAGCGGTACGGCTCCTTCCGCGGCCTCATGCGCCAACAGTGGGTGTCCTTCCACGCCCTGCGCAAGCCGCCGGGAGCCACCCGGGACCACTGGGACGCGGAGGTCGAGCGGGCCCGATGCGAGGCGCTGGCCGGGGCGGTCGACGGACCGCTGTCGGTGTTCGCCCAGGCGCACGAGTACGGGCGGGAGCGAGCAGACGTGCTGAGCATGCAGATGAAGGCGATGCTCGGCGACTGGCGCGGCCAGATCGCGAGCCTGATGTGGTACCGCCCGGGGAACGACGACCTCCTGCTCAGCCCGCTCTTCGCCGCGGAACTCCTGCCGCTCCTGGTCCGGCAGGACCAGCTCGCGCACCCCCACGACCTGCGGCCCCTGCCGCGGCTCAAGGAGTACGCGGCCCCCGCCGTTGGGGGGGGGGGGACCCCCGACCAGAGCCGGGGGGGCGGGGCGCGCGGGCGGGGGGCCCTCGGGGGGCGGCGGGTAGAGGCGGGCGCGCGCGCGCGAGTGGGCGGGGAGCACCCGCGCGCGCACCCCCCCCCCCCGCGCCCCCTGCGGGGGAACAGGGTGTCGCCGCCCGCACCTGTGCGGGCGCTCGTCACCGACTACGAGGCCCGGGCGGCCGAGCCGGGCTTCCGGCTCACCTTCGGCGGACGCGAGTTCGACGCGGCCGTGCACGCCGTCGTCGACCGCCTCGCCGGGCAGCCGGCCTTTCAGGCTCCCGACGAGCCGCGGATCCGTACGGGACCGATCGTCGTCACCCTGTACGCGGGCGGCGGCCCGCGGCCCGAACCCGACCCAATGTCCGACCCGGCCAAGGTCCGCACGGCCCGCGCGGGCCTGTGTGACGAAGCCTGGCCCGAACTCCGTGCAGCGCTACGCCTGTGGCACCCGGTGTGCGTGGACCATATTGCCCCGATATCCCTGTTCTCCGACCCGGTCCTGGCCCAGCTGATCACCCCGGACCGTGGCCGCGAGATCCTGGCCACGCCCCGAGGTACGGGCCCCGGTGTCCCGTAGGCTGGAAGTTCCGGCCGCCAGGGACAGCAACACCGTACGGGGGAAGTGCATGACCGAGGAAAGCGACGGCGTCGTGATGTACTGGCGGCCCGGCTGCGTGTTCTGCATGAACCTGCGGCTGAGCCTGCTCTTCACGCGCCTGCATTACACCAAACGGAACATCTGGCGGGACAAGGACGCAGCGGCGTTCGTCCGCTCCGTCGCGGACGGAAACGAGACGGTGCCCACCGTCACCGTCGCCGGGCACGCCATGGTCAACCCGTCGAAGCGACAACTGCTGGATGCGGTCCGCGAGTACGCGCCGCACCTACTCTCGTCCTGACCTGGCGCTGAGAGCAGAGGGCCGAGGCCGACGGCCTGTGGTCGGCCTGGTCGAGGGCCGTCTGCCGCCAACTCAACGCGAGCCCGCTCTGTTTCGCCTCGCACAGCACCTGGACCATGCCGTCGTAGAACCCGGAACACGACGGTCGAGCAGGAGGGAAGGGTCCGCACCCTCGCGGATCCCCTCCACCTGCGCCAGATGGACAGCGGACACCGGCACACGGTAGGCACGCGTATCGCCCTGTTCATCATCCCGGAACTCGAGGACAAGCCGTGCGTCAAACCCAGCTCATACCCGCAGTGGCCGTCGTGCTACTCGCAGCCGCTCTCGCGACCGGCTGCTCTGGTGGACACAGCGCTGAGGCCGGGCCCGGGCCCGCGGATTCCTCCGTCACGGCGACGCCGACGCCCGGGAGCACTGCGGCAAAAATGATCGGGAGTTCGTCGACGCCGAGCACCGCCACATCGAATGGCTACCCGACCACCCCGGCCGCTCCGGGCGCGGCCGTGCCGCAGGTACGAGACGCCTTCTCAGTACTGCAAGCAACGTACAACGACAGCTGTGGGACCCCCGGAAACTGCCAGTACTTCCTCAACCGCCTCCTGACCAACCTCGACGACCTCGGCAACTCCATGAAAGCCAGCCCGAAGGGCACAGCACACTTCAGGCAGCCGCTCGCCTGGATCGGGCAGATGCAGACCGCGCTGGACGGCGACTTCACGTTTGACAACCTCCACAAGCACCAGAGCCTGCTGGTCACGACCCGCGACAAGATCAACACTTGGATGCAGTCGTACCCGGACGACTACCGCTAGCCAACGAACGTGTCACCCCACCACAAATGGACGAGAAGCTGCAGGTGAGCGCCACGGTCAGAAGGTGGCCGCCGTGGACGGCTGAGGTCAGTGGCCACGCAGCCGACTTCGCCCGCCGCGTCGACGCCGCGGCAGGCGACGCCATCGCAGGCGTCCACCAAAAACGCGTGGAAACCGGACGCATCCGCCCCGACGCCCACATCATCCACCTGGAAGTACGTACCCGGTGTGCGCGCTGAGCCTGCCGCTGTCCCACACGGCTGCAGGGTGGCGAAGGGCGCGGCAGGCCGGCTCCAAGAGCACCGGACTGCTGCGTATCGCAGTCGGGGAACCGGTCTGCGATTGCAGCCGAACCCGCCCTACCCAGGTTGGGTTCCTCTGCCCGCCGGTACTTCGGCCGGTGCTGCACCGAGGCTCGGCCCGGGGCAGCACGACCGGAGGTCCCACGGACGCTCAGCCGGCTGCGGGTTCCTGGGTGGCCGGGGCGGTGTAGAAGACGGACGTGCCCTGCTTGTTGCGGTGGGCGTGGTTCTTGGCGACCAGTCCTTCGAGGGTGGTGCGCACGACCGTGGTCTTCACCGTGCGGTCGGGGTGGGCCTGGGTGAGAGCGTCGGAGATCTCGGCGGCGGAATGTGGTTCGCTCTGCTGCTTCAGGTAGCCGCGGATCACCTCGACGAGGGTCGGCTCGGCGGCCGGCTTGGGCGCCTTCGGGGACGAGACCTTGGCGGCGGACTGCTTCGGTGCTGTCTGCTTCGGTGCGGTCTTCTTGGATGCCGTGGTCTTCGCGTTCGTGGCAGGCGTCTTCTTCGGCTTGCCCGGCTTGGATGAGGCAACGCCCTGGTGGGGTACGGAAGACACGGTTGCGGTGGCCGCCTCGGCAGCTGGGCTCGCACCGCCCAGTGCTTGCTGCAGGTTCACCAGCACAGTGTGGTCATGCTGCAGTGCAGCCAACTGCTCCTGCAGGGCCTGGATCTCCCCGCCGATGCGGTCCTGCTCCTTGGTGTTGCGCTCGAGGTCGCCGGTCACCTGGGCGGCGTACTGCGATGTCAGTTCCGTGGTGCGGTCCTTGACTTCAGACATTGCACGAGCCTTTCTGACAGTCTGCGGGCACAGCGATCGAGGAGGGTGCCGTGTTCGCAAACCGATAGGTAGGTATCCCATCTGAGATGACTGAATCACCCGCAGGGCACAACTACTGCGGTGTGCAGCAGTCTAGAGATAGTACGCACGAGTGAATCCGGATGTTCGCAGTGCGTGATACTCACCTGCCCCCTCACCGTGAACAGCTGAAAGATGCGAGCCGCATCCGGCGGACTGCCTGTCCCTGCTGAATTGCTTTGCCGGTCACCCTGACCTGCGAAGACAGATCCCGAACGACGCCTTCGGTATTCCGACGGCAGTGCCAGCCGACAGTCGGCAGCCCGGTCAGGGATTTCCTCGGCGTGGTTGGGTGAATGGCCGCCCGAACGTGCGAGCACACCCCTGCCTGCACTGCCTGATGTGAGACCGGCCAGTTTCGTAGCGGCCGGCGCCGTCGCCGACCAGGCGCACGGTCAGTGGGTCACTCTCTCGGGCGGTAAGTCACACCACCACATCGCACGCCCGCCAGCACCGCCTACCCGCCCCGCTGCAAGGATGCGCCCCCATCGCCCACGAGCGATACAGCCGATCTCAGCGCACGGGATGCCACCCCCGCCCACGGTGCTTGCGGCGGCTTCCGCGATCAGTGCGGGCTCCATCAACAGAACGGTGCCCGCCACCGGCCGGCTGATCAGTGGACGCGAACAGGCCGCGCGCTCCAGACCTGGAGCACACGGCCTGTTCGCAGCGCTGGGCCTACTTGAACCAGTACCTGACGCCGTGGTGGTGAGAACAGGTGCCCTGGGAATGCCGCGAGTAGGACAAGGAAGCGTCCTTGCACTTCGCTGTCTCGGTCTTGTTCTTGGGCCTTTGGTGGTGGGTCCAGCCGCACAGTCCGGTGGTGTGGTGGACGCAGTGGTGTGCGGTGCTGGTGGCCGGCAGTGCGGTCGCTGCGGAGGCGGCCGGCGTGCTGAGGACGAGGCCGGCGACAGCGACCGCGACGGCCGAGGCGGCAAGGCGTGCGAACAAGGAATCCCTCTTGAAAGGTTGCGAGTTGCGGCGAGATTTTATCGTTTTTTGTTGAGATTTCCGGCACGTATCGGGAAGTGCTCATCAGGCCCAGCTGCCAGCCGGGGGTCGCGGGCCGATCTGGAGCTGTGGTCCGTCAGAGGGCGTCTCGGCCGCAGGGCCGGGATGATCCTGGCCTGGCGGCGGGCGAGGCCAGTCAGGGACTGAGGTGCTGGCGCATGTCGAGGTAGCAGCGCAGCCGCACACCGGGCTGCCCGGGATCCCGGGTCGTGTGATCCACCGAGGTTGCCGCCCACATCGCGGCCAGAGCCGTCTGGAAGGCGAAGGCGGTCTGGTCGTCGGCGGCAGCCACATCGACGACGACCAGACCCGAATCCCCGACGGGTTCTTAGGTTTTAGCCGCCCCACC
>NZ_JBHWEL010000001.1:527611-536327 GCF_042734135.1 Streptomyces sp. NPDC059668
GGCCCCCGCGCGTTGTGACTGGCGAGGGGGGAGTGGGCGCGCGCGCCACCCAAACCCCCCCCCCCCCCCCCGGACTCCGCTACGTGTACTTCGTTGATCGCCTCCACACCCGGCACGACGCACAGTCACGGCCAAGGGGTTCTCGTGCACCGGCTGGTTCACCCGACTGGCCCACGTCGGGCCTTGGAAACGCCGGAGACCAGAGATCCCATCCCGGGCGTACGGGCGCGGGCCGCCGGTCAGGCGGTGTGCGCAACCGGGTCTTGTCGCCCGTGCGCTGACGCGTCGGGTCCCTAGACTCTTCGGCCCGGGGTCTCTCTGCGCTCTGTGGGGATCTCCGGCCGGTTCAACGACCTGTCGGCCAGGAGCGTCATGCCCGCCGGGCACCGGGTTTCCCCAGATCATGGAAACGCTAGCACCGCCGAATCCCTGGCTGGCGACCTCCAGGCCGCCTTCCCCGTGTAGCTGAGCCGTCGGCGGGGAGGCTTACCGGTTCAAGGGAATTGAGTTCACCACTCCCATACGCTTGGGTGAGGAATTCGATGCGTTGTAGGACCCCGCCGGGTACGCCCGCCGTCGATCACCTCGAGAGTCACCGAAAGAGGGGCCTTCCCGTATTTCGCGGTGGTGTGCCTCCCGCTGCTCGTGGCGGCGACGACCGCCTTCGTCAACGGCCTTTGAGCTTCCTTCCCGCACCGCTTAAGCCTCTTGCTGATCGTTTCACCGCTGGGTCCCCACCCGGAAGCACACTCCGCTCCGGGTGCCCCGTCCACGTCCTGACTGCCCGTGCGGGTTGGGGACACGGCGGCACGAGTCTCCGGCAGCTGTCGAACGACAAGGACAATGCGGTGACATATGCCGGGGCTGCTGAACACTGTCGGCCGGGCGGATTCGGCGTCTGACGTGACCGGCCCGGTCGGCCGGGAGATAATCGGAGCCATGGATCACAGCTCCTCTCGTTTCCCGGTGCCAAACGCGTTTGAGCTGCTCCGCGAGCAGTACGCCAAGCGACTGCCCGCACGCCTCCAGGATCTGACGGGCCCCACCCGCGGCTCGGTCGACCTGCCCCTGCATGTGGCCTGGTCAGGACGCCGTTCCTACGACCTGGAGCAGCCGCGCTCACGGATGGGCCTCTACCGAACGGTCCTGGCCGAAGGTCAGTGCCAGGACTTGGTCGCCTTCCTGAACCGTGACCTGTTGCTGAAGCAGTGGCCGGTGCTGCGCACCCTGATCAGTCGGCCACTGCGGGAAGCCTGGGAAGCTGCCTTCCCTGAGCTGGCCGGCGCCCGAAGCGTGCACGCCGCGTGAACCTGACCGACCTGCATCGTCGACTCCTTGCCGATGTGCTTGCGATCGGCACTCCGTACCCCTTGGTGATCACAGGCGGCTATGCCGTTCAGGCACACGGTCTGGTCGACCGCCTCAGCCAAGACCTCGACGTAGCCACCGAAAATCCTGCGACGATCGCCGAGATCGTCGCCGTGGTCAGTGACGGTCTGGTCACTCGTGGCTGGAGCGTCCGCCAGATCGAGACCAGCGCCCTCTCAGGTCGTCTCATCGTGACCGACCCGCGATCGGGGGAGGAATGCGAGGTGGACGTCCTCAAAGAGGCATTCTGGAGTCCGCCCGCGCAGACCGAATACGGACCGGTGCTGGCCTTCGACGACGTGATCGGCACTAAGGTCCGCGCACTCGCGGACCGCGGCGCGGTTCGCGACCTCATCGATGTCCACGCCGCCTCCCAGCACCGCGCCACCGCCGACCTCGAAACGCTCGGCCGCCGCCACGCACGTTTCGAGTTCAGCCTCCAAGACCTACGCGACCGCCTCAACGGCGCAGAATGGTGGGACGACAAGGACTTCACCGACTACGGCCTCAACCCCGGTCAACTGGCCGACCTGCGCGCCTGGGCCCTCGCCTGGGCAGCAGATCTTGACGCCCGCCTCTACGCCGAGGAGAGCCAGGACGAGCTGTGAGAGCCGCGAGCCGGGCTGCGAGGTAGGGTGCGGTGGCGCTGCAGTGGGCCCTCGCCACCGTGGCGGGCGGGCCCGCCGCGCCCGCCCACCCGCCGCGCCCGCCCGCGTCACCGTCGCCCGGACCGAGGTCGATGACCCAGTCGGCGGTGGCGATCGTGTCCAGGTCGTGCTCGACGAGAGCGACCGTGTTGCCTGCGTCGACGAGCCGGTGCAGCTGCCGAAGCAGCAGCGCGACATCAGAGGGGTGCAGCCCCGCCGTCGGCTCGTCGAGCAGGTAGAGCGCGTGCCCGCGGCGGGCACAATGCAGTTCGGTCGCGGGCTGTCCCAGCCGCAGGTACCCCAGTCTCACCTCGTCGGGGCCGGCACCCCGAACCGCCCCCGCACGCCTCACCTTGTGTCTCTGTCCCGTCCGAACCGTTGCTCGTGGCAGCCGGCCTGTCGACCAGGCGCGGCGAGGCGATGCGGGTCGGCGGGGGACCGGCATCGCCTCGCCGTGGAGGGCGTGGCCGGCGGTTGTTGTTACTTGGTGGCGAGGAAGAGGTAGTCGGCGGTGTAGGGGATGCGGGCGGTGGGGTGGGTGGTGGGGTTGCAGGTGTCGGTGGGGGCGACGCCGCCGTGGGTGTTGAGGCGCAGGACGGTGGTGGTCTTGGCGAGGAGCCCCTCGTTCTTGCCGGTCTGGTGGGCGCGGAGGAGGAGTTGGGGGATGTTGCCGGGGCCGTTGTCGAACTTGTTGCGGACGGTTCCGGTGACGGAGGAGTGGTCGGGTGCGATCCACTGCGGGGGGCCGGCGGGGCCGTGGTGGGCGAAGCTGTGCTGGATGTGGCCCTGGAGGGTGGCGTCGACGTTGTCCTGGGTGAAGGCGTAGGTGCCGTCGTCCTGCTTCGTGCAGGCGTAGACCTGCGCGCCCTTGACCACGCCGGCCAGGGCCGAGTGGCGGATGGCGTCGGGCAGGGAGAGGGCTCCGGGCAGAGCGATGGCCTGGCCGCGGACCGCGCCACCGGGGAACTCGCCGGTGTGGAGGTTGAAGTAGAACTGGTCGGGGTGGGTCTTGATGGTGTTCAGCAGCCGCGCGTCGGTGATCTTCACGCTGCCGACCACGAACGGGCTGCCGTCCTTGAGCTTTTCCATGAAGAACGGGATCTTGATGTCTCCGTTGGTGCCGCGTGCTCCCTGGTGGAGGTGGGCCATGGTCGGGGTCGCGGTGCCGGTCCAGGCGAAGGCGAAGGACACCTCGTCGCCCTGGATCCGCATGAGGGCCAGCGCGGTGCCGTCCTTGTCACCCACGGCCGGCTTGCCCTTCACGGGTACCTCGTTGTCACCGGTGAGGACCGAGGTGAAGTACCTCGCCCCCGGAGCGTCCTTGGAGTAGCGGCCGATGACACCCGCGGCCTGTGCCGCACCCGAGTGCTGGGCCGAACCCGCGGCGAGGTGGCCGACGTTCGCGTCGGCGGCGCCGTCCTCGCCGTTGCAGGCGGTCAGCAGCAGGGTGCCGGTGACGGCGGTCATTGCGATGGTGGCGAAACGCTTCAACATGTTGGGTCGTTCTCCCCGTGATAGCCGATCCGCGGAGGATCCGCGGTCGTTCTCCCTCCATCACGAGGCACCGGCGCCGCTTCCTCAGCCGATGACAGTCCTGAGACACGCCTGAGAACGGACGAGATCACTACGGACACGATCTTGACATCCGTTCCCTGACACGGGCCTACGCACCACCCGGGTCGGCGAGGAAGCCGCACGCCATCCACGCATGCCCGTGTGTCTCCGTCGCGGGGTCACCGAGGAGGACTTCGGCTGCCACCTCCCCCGCGGTGACTCGCCGGTCCTCTACCGCGGGCGGCGGGAGCGGTCGTTGCGTTCGGCTCCCGCCCGCCGACGGCAGGAGCACCCCACGACAGGGCTCCCGTGGCTGCGGGACGCCACCGCGACGTCACAGATTCCGCAGGGCGTGGGCGTGACCGTATCCCCCCGGCGCGGAAGGCGGCCTGGTGGCAGGCAGCGCAGGCGCGGTGGGGGAGCGGAAGAGGTGGCCGACGCCGCGCACCGAGACGATGGAACCGCCGCCCACAGGCGTGGCGTCGAGCTTGCCGTGCTGCCCCGGACCTGTCACCGCTGATGACGGGTCTGGGGCAGGCGGGCTCAGCACCCGCTGCTGCCCAGAGTCACAGGATTGCAACAGAGCCACTGCAGCAGCGACATCACGCTTCCGGGAATGCCGAGTTGCGCCAGGGCCCAGTCGAGCGAGGCAGCTTCGGTGTCGCACATTCTGGCGATCGCGCTCGTCTGTTGGGGCAGCAGGATGCGGCGCGGGATCACGATGGTCTCGCGGACCTGGTCGAGGGGGAGTCCTTGGAGGAAGCCCTGCGCGGCCGGTCGGAACGCGTCCTCGTCCTTGGGGAGGGGCAGGCGTCGGCGGGCGGCGTTCGAGACGACGATCTCGGCGACGTGGACGTAGTCCGCCAGGAGCGGTCCGGGGAGGTCTGCGAGCGTGTCGGTCTTGGCCCAGCTACAAGACTGCGAAGGACATGGGGGAAGAGACCGCTATTGTCCTCCGCCCAGATCCGTGCGGTGCCTGCTCCCGCGGTCTTGGCGCACTTGCCCTGCACCTTGGTCAGGAGGCGCTGGCCCTGGTCGCTCTCTATCGCGTGAGCCCCGCGCCCCGGCTGAGCGCCCCACCAGCAGACCAGACGGCTGCCAGGGGTAGCCTTCCCGTCCGTTCGAAGGTCTCTGGAAGGTTCCCTGTGCACACCATCGTTTTCCTGCTGCGCGGCGCGCTTGGCCTTGGCGGCTGTCTGGTGTTCATGTGGGAGCTGAATCGCCAGGCTTCAGGGCCGGGCTGGAGGAAGCCACGGGTCTTCACTGCTGTGGCGGCCGGGCTACTTTCCGTGCTGCTGGCCGCCTGCGCCTAGGTCCTGTCCGGTGGCTCGCGTGAGCTGGTCAGGGCGCCGTGGCCTGGTGTTTGCTGCTGAACGAAAGGTCCGGATCGCCCTCGGCGTTGATGTGTCGGGCCCTCGCCCCCGCCCACGGGCTGTGGGAGAACCGTGTGCGGCGCCCGTTCAACGACAGTCGTTGCGGGCAGACATACCGCGCCCTCTCCCCTCTGGGCGGCCGGAGATCGGCGCTCCCGCCCCGGCCGACAGCCCCGCCAAGAAAGAAGGGGGAGCGGTGTGCGGCGCTGGACTCTGCCGTCCCCGACGGTCCGGCAGCCAGATTTCTCGAACTTGCCGGGTCGGTCGGGCGCCGATCAGGGGCCTCCGGTAGGCAGCCGTACAGCGAAGCCCGCCGGAATCTGTGGGCCCGGCGGGCTCTGCTGTGGCCGACGCGACAAGGGTGGTCGCCATCGCTGACTGGCCGGGTGGGCGGCGATCTCTGAAGCGATCATGCATGGGTCGGATGCAGGGGGAGTGTCTGTTCGAGCCTGTCCGTCGGTTCAGGTCACGCCGCGGGTGCGGTGACGGCCCAGTCGCCGGCGGGCAGAGTTTCGGTGCCGTCAGATTTCACGCCTGTCACCCAGTAGTAGCTGGTCGTGCCACGCCGGGCGCCGGTGTCGAAGTACTCGAAGGCTCCGGCGGGGGCCTCGTGGATCTTCTCGTAGGCGGCGGTGGCGGGGTTCCACCGGTAGATGCGGAAGCCCAGCGCGGGTGCGGATGAGCCGTCCTCGTCCGCACCGAGCCCGGACCACGTCAGGCGGTTCCCTTCGGCGCCTTCTGCGGCGGAAGCCTCCAGGTGCAGGGGCGAGCCTTCGGGCGTTGCGATGCTCGGTGTCATGTCGAACTCGGTCGCGGTCACGATCTGTGCCTCGCCGGTCCACTGGAAGGCGGAGTTCCCGGCATCGTCGACGGCGTCGACGATGAAGCAGCTCTCTTCGCCGTCGGGGACGGTGGTGTACGCGTACGAGGTGGTGTCGGCCGACACGTAGTAGCCCGGGTAGAGGGAGCACATCTTTTCGTCGTCGTCTCCCCAGAGTTCGCCGCGGCGGACCACGTAGCTGGCCAGGTCCGGGGTGGGGTTCGCGTCCCAGCTCACCGCGAAGCCGTATTCGGTGGGGACGACGGTGACTCCGGTGACGGCGGAAGGCGGGGTGAGGTCTCTGCGTGTGCCGGTGACGGCGGCGGACCGCGCTGACTCGTTGCCCGCCGTGTCGAGGGCGGTCACGCGGTAGGAGTAGCTCACGTCCTCGGCGGCCGAGGTATCCGTGTACGACACCTGGCCGGTGCTGCCGACCAGGGTGTACGTCCCCTGGGCGGTCGCCGCCCGGTAGACCCGGTACGACGCCGCCCCCTCGACCGCGCTCCACCTGACCCGCAGACCATTGGACTCGGCGGCCGAACTCAATCCGGTGGGGACGGCGGGTGCGGTGCGGTCTGCGCTTACCACAGCCTGGTCGGCGGAGCCCGCGGAGAGGTTGGCCGCCCTGTCGTGGGCGCGAACCTCGTAGTAGTACACCTCGCCGCTGGCCGGCGGGGTGTCGGTGTACGAGGTGGAGGTGGTGGTGGCCAGAGGAGTGCTGCCGAAGGCCGCGCCCTTGAGACGGCGATAGACGCGGTAGCCGGCGAGGTCCATCTCGTTGTTCTTCGTCCAGCCGAGCTTCGCCTTGCCCGTGGTCTTGTCGTACGAAGCCGACGCGCCCACTGGTGGGAGCGGCTTGACCTTGTCGGCGGTCGCCGAAGTGATGGGTGCGTAGCCGAACTTGATGTTTGCCGAGCCCGTCCAGTTGACGTAGTCCACGCGCAGGGTGTGCCGGCCCGCCGGGATCGTGACGTTGACGGTCTTCTTCGTCGTCGTCGAGCCGTTCTTCCACAGGTCGACCTTGCGGGAGCTGTCGACGTAGACGCGGATGCCGTCCTGGACGGCGGCCGAGAAGGTGAAGGGGCCGCCGGAGCCGAAGTCGCGGGTGACGCTCCAGCGGACCGCGAAGTTGTTTGTCGGCAGGCCGGAGGCGGGGGCCTTGGCGCCCCAGTTCTCGTCGACCGTGCTGTCGCAGTCGGTCCGCTTCGGAGTTCCCGAGAAGGTGGTGTTCGCGTAGAACTGCCGTTTGTACACCGGTGAGGTGCAGGTCGTCGCGGCGGAAGCGGGGACGGCGGTGGCGGTGAGCAGACCGCCAGCGGTCGCGAGCACGACGGCGGTTGCGGACGCCGTGGACGTGCATCGTCGGGTTGAGTTCATTCGGCCCTCAGGTCGTGATCGGGACGGGAGTTCCGGCCCGTGATGATCAAGACTCACGAGGAGTGGGCTTAGTTGTATGGATCTTTACCCGTGCATGGGCTGCGCTTGGATGACGAGTCTGCAACCCCGAACGAGCGCACGTAGCGACCATGGCACTCCATCAGCAGCCGCATGCGCCCCTGTGCCTCGCCCTCACTGCTGCTCAAGGCCAGCGCCGCGACCACGCAGGCGTCGAGCGCTGCGCGCTGGTCCCCGTCGAGTTCTTGAACGGCCGCTGCCGTCCCGGCCACCACCGACACCCTGGTTATCCCCGCACCGCATCGAGCCCATGCCGCAACCTCAACCCCTCCGTCCTGTGGGGGGGCACGGGAGTTCGGGGACCTACCCCCGGTCCGGTGGTTCCGGTCCGACGTGCGCGGTGCGGTGGTCTTGGACTCGTCTCCGGCTGCCTCCGGATCGGGGCCAGCAGCGTCGTGCCCTCAACAGCGGTCCGCAGGCGACGCGGAAGGAAGCCTCACCGACGAGCGCTGGCCTGGAGACTGCGCGGTCTTCGAGGCCGGGGAAGTGACGTCAGCACTCTCCTGGGAATCATGGAGGGGCGCAGCGACGGCGACAAGATTCCCACCATCGTCCAGCAGCGCGGCTGGAAGGACCCGCGTGGCACGATCGCCCCCGACCTGGAGAACGCCGCCGAGCTCGTGCGTAACTGGGAGATGCGCCACGAGATCATTGGGCAAAGCTTCAGCGGCAACCTCGAGTACGGCGAAGGCGACACCGTGGAGGCGGACCTTTGAGCAGCCTGATCGCCCGCCGGCCTGTGGAACTCACTTCAGACATCGCCGACCACCTGGGTGCGCTGATGCGCCTCGATTCCGCCAGTGGCGGCGTCGTGCGAGGCGTCGCCATCCCGCTCATCGTGCCGACCACCGAGGTGACCAGCAATGGCTACTGGTCGAACGTCCGCACCGGCATCTACCTCCCCTGCCCCGCCGCACGGACAGTTCGGTACGTCGGCAGCGTCCACCGTACGGGCCCTGCGATCGCCGCTCGGCTGCGCGAGCACCTCACGGAGCACCCCGAGCGGGAAGCCACCTGGACGCACGTGGCGCTGATCACTCTTCCGACCACGGTCATCCGCGCAGCTCTGCGCCGCTGCGAGGGCCGCGCGGGGCGGGCCCTCGACCCGCTGGACAACACCAGACTGCCGGCCGTCCCGGGACGGCCGGCGTGGATCCCGCGCCCCAGGGCGGCCTGACCTAGTAAATATCGGTGCCTGCGTCCTCTTGGAAGTCCAGGAGAACGGAGGCACCGTCGTGCGTGGAAGCGGCAATGCGATCTGACTTTCGGCGTTCTGCGCGCTGCGGGCGCAAGTTACCGACGGGCGCTGGGAGGAGATCACCGTGCACCGGACCGCCGTACGGGTCGGAGACGAGTCCATGTGCGGCCCGTGCCACGCCGACGACGTCGCCCGCGAGGAAGCCGTCACCGAAGCCGCCCGTCTCGAGGTCGCCGCGCCGCCGGAGCCGGAGCACGACCCCCAGCCCGGGTGGGGGCGCCGGGGGGGGGGCGCGGCGGCC
>NZ_JBHWEL010000001.1:536337-539560 GCF_042734135.1 Streptomyces sp. NPDC059668
GCGCCGTGCGCGCGCGGGGCGCCCGCCCGCGCGGCGGCGCGGGCGCGGCGGCGGGGGGGGGGGCCCCCCCGCCGCCCCCCCCCCCCCCCCCCCCCACCACGGGTCCCCAGGGATCAGCGTCCTCCGGGGCCCGGCCCGTGCCCCTGGGCCCGCGCGCTCCGCAACCGTCGGCAACTCCTCAGATCGGAGCGGGCGGAACGATGCGGCGAATCTGATGCACACCAGAACCATGAAACCCAAGAAGCGTGCGATGTGGCAGTGCAGACACCCGAGTTGCCCGCCTCGACCAGATCCGAGCGGAAGGCACCTGCCGCCGCTGTGAAAAGCCCTTCCAAGCCACCCCGTGCCAGGGCTGCGGTGGATTTCGCATCGACGGCTCCTACGGCGTCCCCGGCACGCGCTACGAGAGGCTCCCGGACACCGTGAAGTGCTGGGACTGCGGACACCGCAACCCGCTGCGCGACCCCGGCCCGAAGTAGGAGGCCGCCAGGCACGCCCCGTTCGCAGGCGCTGCCCCGGCGCTCGGCTACAGGGATCCGCCCCGACGTCCTGATCCTCGACGCCTTCGCCATGCGCTAGATGACCGCCGCCCAGGCCGACGACCTCTACGAGCTGCTCAGCGAGCGGCAGGGACGATCCCTGATCATCACCAGCAACCGGGCACCCATCGACTGGTATCCCCTGTTCCCCAATCCCCGTCGTCGCCGAATCGCTCCTGGACCGGCTGATCAACACCAGCCACCAGGTCATCAAGAACGGCCCCAGCTATCGCTCCAACAAGCGCCCCAGGAACCCTATCGACAAGAACGGAACGACGACCGCGAAGGACAGCTGACCGCAGGAGTCTTCCGCTCGCGCCTGAGCACTGGGGCCCAGGCGTCGAGCTCCGCTCAGCTCTCCGGCGCTAGTCGATATTGATGTTGAAGTTGGAGACGCTGCCGTCGGCGGCGGTCAGAGTGACCGGACCGAAAGTGATGATCACGGCGGAGTTGCCTCCCGGGCCCCGGTAATAGCCGGTCGCCTCGGTGACCCGAACAGCCAAGGCCACAAGCGTCGCAGCGGCCTTCTCATCGGCCTCGATCTTCGGCTGGGCGAGAGCGGGATGCCCGTTGTCTGCTGCCCAGTCCCGGAAGCTGCGGGCGTCACGGCTCATGTCGGGGAGGATGCTCTTGTTGGCCCAGGCCCACAGCCACGAGCCCGAGCCGGGGCTGAAACTGCCGAGGATCTGCGCGGGTGCTGTCGCCGTCTTGTCAGGGAAGGTCCAGGTGATGATGCCGGTCGTCTGGTCCAGATCCCAGCGGTCCGCTGAACCCAGCCCCCAGGACATGTGGGCACGACCCAACTGTTCGATCATGTCTTCGCCCTGCAGCAGCAGGAGGCTCAAATCGGCTCGCTCCCCGGCCTGACCAGCACTCTCCGCCTCATCGACCCGCTTGAACATTCCCATGCCGCGGATTCTGCCAGAGGCCACTGACCAGTCGACAATGACCCCTCGTGAACAAAGAAAGCCAGGGAAACGGCGCCCAATGCTGTGCCAGGCCTATCGAACCGCTGAGGATGGTCGAATGACGATCACTTCGCAGGCCCGTTCCTTCGACAAGGCTGCCGCCAGCTATGCAGCGAACCGCCCTTCGTATCCGCCCGCCCTGCTCGATGCGGTCGAGGAACTCGCCAACCGCCCCTTAAATGGCGCCCGTGTCGCGGACATCGGCGCCGGCACGGGACTGGCAACTGCTCTCCTGCACGCCCGCGGTGCCTTCAGCGCCCGCGGCGGTGCAGAAGGTTTTACGGCTCGTCGTTGTCACTGGGTTCCAAGGCACGGCTGTAGGCGAGGTCCAGGACGTAGCGCTCGGTCACTGGGGGGTTGTTCCATGCCTCGGTGAGGTCGTCTTCGAAGGTGTCGTCGGTGGGGCGGTCGAGGGTGGTCTGGTAGTAGTCCCCGGTCGCCTGGCGGTTTTCCCACCAGGCGTGTCCGGTGTAGACACCCGAGCGGGGAAGGGACATTTCCCCGGCGGGGCCGTATTCCAGTTGGTTCACCACGAGAATCGCCGTCACCGACTCGATGCTGACGGGAACCGAGCCCTCAACTCCGGCAGGAGGAGGGGGAGGGCTGTCCCAGAGCCGGATGGCGACCTCGACGTCGATGTCGGGCTGCAGGCTTTGGATGTACAGGTGGTAGCCGTTGCCGGCTACCACCTGGGTGCGGGCGGCGGCCATAGCGTCGTCGTCACTGAGATAGGCGTCCGCGTCGTAGATCTCCACGACGCGGCGGCCGGGTGTGGCCTTGCACCTGTATTCGGCCAGGAGCGCCATGATGCCGCTGCCCTTCTGCTAGTCGGTGATCTTCATGTAAAAGGCGTCGCCGTCGAGGATCCGGTTGAGGGTGTACATCTGGTCGAGCTTGCTACCGCCGGTCTCATTGTCGGTGCCGTCGATCAGCCGGACGGAGAACCGGTTGTCACCCTTGGTCGAGCCCTCCTTGGCGGAGGCGTACGGGTACTCGTCGCACTGAAGATCCGTTCCCTTGTAGTCCCCTGTAGTCCCCCCACACCTTCTCGCATTCCTTGATCGATCGGGCGCGGTTCTTCTTCTGCTTCTCCTTGTCGACCAGCCGGTGCAGGGGCTCCTTCATGCCGGGGACGGTCTTGCCCGGCCAGGAGGGGAAGGTACATTCCGGTCGGTTGAGGGCGTCGTAGATGTGCAGCGCGCTCTCGTTGACCGCCGGATCCTTCTGGCTCAGCACGAGTTCCACCCTGGCCTGGGTAAAGACGGTGCCCAGGAACTTGCCGGCGATCTTTCCGGCGTAGTCGTAGCGGACGCTGGAGGTGTAGACGCTGCCGCCTTCGGTGAAGGGCGCGGCGTTGGGAGAGCTCGCGCTGAGGTCCGACGAAACGGTCGAGAAGACCTTCTGCTGGTTGCCTTGGTCGTACAGGGGGCCCTCGTCTGGGGACGTGTAGGAGAGGTTCCAGTGCGGCTGGCTGTCCCAGACGCCATTGATATCCCCTCGGCCGCCCCGAAGAACGGTCGACACCGCAGTCTGTCCGGCTCCCACTGAGCCTGCGATGTCGCGGATCGTTGGGGGTGGGGTTGGGGGGGGTGGGTGTGTGTTGGTGTTGTGGTTGTGGGGGGGTTTGTTGGGTCTGGTGGTGGTGTTGTGGCGTTTCTGGGGCGTAATACTAACTGTTGTGGTGTGTTTGTTTTTGTTTTTTTGGCTCAACGGTTC
>NZ_JBHWEL010000001.1:539570-549073 GCF_042734135.1 Streptomyces sp. NPDC059668
GGCGGCCGGGGGTCCGCCCCCCCCCCCCCCCCCACGATGGCGCCATGTCGTTTCTCGTCTTCAGCTCTTCAAGGAGTTCGTTCCAGGTGGTGTCCGCAAAGGGATCTCCGTCGTTGCGGGGGTCTCGTCGCGGACGGGCCGGCGGAAGAGCGCGCGGCTTCGCTTCCGGTGCGGCCCCCTACAAGATGCTCTCCATCACTTCCCGGTATTGCTCGTTGTCCACCAGGTTCGCTTCAAGCAGGCTCTCAAGCATCCTGATCTTGGCGTCGCACGCCTCCTCAGGAGTCATGGAGGCCAAGCTCCTCGGTTTCGGAATGACGTCTCGGGGGGAGCGGTGCGTGCCGAGCAGCATTGCGTGGTATCCGCGCTCTTCCTCAGCTAGCAGGCGCAGGCACTCGATCTCAGCCTCGGCCCAAGTTCGCTTCCGCATCCTCTCCGCCTCATCGCCTCTCCAGGAGCGAATCTGGCTCCGACCGGAGTTCCGTGAACAGCGGGGGCGGACACGATCTGTTGTCGTAGGGGCATGGAAGAGTGCGCGGTCATGGACATCGACACCTTCTGGAACGTCATAGAAGCCGCGCAGGCTGGGGCGGCGTCAACCGGGAAGCCGTTTGACGAGGTTCTCGTCAACCAGCTCGCGGATAGACCGCGTCAAGAGATTTTGGAGTACGCCCAACGCTTCGATGAGGTGCACAACGCCCTGTATCGCTGGGACGTTTGGGCGGCTGCGTATCTCATCGGGGCCGGTTGCTCCGACGACAGTTTCATGGACTTCCGCGCTGGTGTGATCGCCCTGGGGCGCCAGTGGTACGAGCGGGTGGCCGCCGCCCCCGACAGCCTCGCCGGGCATCCTGATGTGATTCAGGCTGCGGGAGTCCATGACGAGGTTCTGTTCTATGAGGACGTGAACTATGCGGCCAGCGGGGCTTTCGAACGGATTGCGGGTGATGCAGACGCCTTCTACGAAGCCTGGCGTGGCTTCCGCAAGGTGGATCCAGAGAACGGGCCTGCGGTTGATATGGGGGAGGATTTCGACTTCGATGACGACGTCGAGATGAGTCGTCGGCTTCCCCGCCTGGCCGCTCTGATCCTCGGCTAAGGGCAGTCCCGTAACTGAGCTGTCCTGGAGGGGCCCGCATAGTGTAGATGGGGAGCCGGCCACTGACCGGCAGATCAGTGGATGCAAAAAGGCTGCGCGCTCCCTGTATGGAGCGCGCAGCCTGTCCATCCTGCTGGGCCTACTTGAACCAGTACCTGACGCCGTGGTGGTGGGAGCAGGTGCCCTGGGAGTGCCTCGAGTAGGACAGGGAGGCGTCCTTGCACTTCGCGGTCTCGGTCTTGTTCCTGGGCCTTTGGTGGTGGGTCCAGCCGCACAGTCCGGTCGTGTGGTGGACGCAGTGGTGTGCGGTGTTGGTGGCCGGCAGTGCGGCCGCTGCGGAGGCGGCCGGTGCGCTGAAGACGAGGCCGGCGACAGCGACCGCGACGGCCGAGGCGGCAAGACGTGTGAACAAGGAATCCCCCTTGAAATGGTGCGAGTTGCGGCACGACTTTATCGGCGTTTGTTGAGATTTTGGCAAGTGTCAGGAAGTATTCACCAGGCTCAGCTGCCAGCCGGGGGTCGCGGGCCGATCTGAAGCTGTGGCCCGGCAGCGAGCGTCTCGGCCGCACAGGCCGGGATGATCCTGGCCGGGCGGCAAGATGTCAGCAGACGAGGCCAGTCAGGGACTGAGGCGCTGGCGCATGTCGAGGTAGCAGCGCAGCCGCACCCCCGGCTGCCCGGGAGCGCGAGTCGTGCGTTCCACAGAGGTCGCCGCCCACATCGCGGCCAGAGCCGTCTGGAAGGCGAAGGCGGTCCGGTCGTCCGCGGCAGCCACGTCGACCACGACCAGACCTGACTCCGCTACGTGTACTTCGTTGATCGCTTCCACACCCGGCACGACGCACAGTCACGGCCGGCAGGTTCTCCCGTACCGCCCAGTTCACCCCACCGGGCTACGCCTGGCGCCGTGCGAGACCCACCGCAGCAGGCCGCCGGCGCGCAGACGAGCAGAGCGACTGCCTCGACCCAGGCGAGTCCGGTAGGGCCCGGGGCGGAGCCGCTGAGGGTCCCGGGAATAACGCGGCCTCCGCTGCGGACCGGTACTGGGCCTCGACGACAGGGCTCGTGATCTCGGACAACAGGACGTCCTCATTGCGCCATCCCGGCGAGGCGGTGCGTGTTGCGGTCGCCTGTTCGATAGATCTTTTCCCGACCAGGTGTTCGGACGTGAGGTCCGGCACCGCTTGAGCTCGGGGGTTCAACTGTGAACGGGGTCTTGCTCCGCAGCGTCCGCAGACGGGCGCTGACGATGATGACGAGTGCCGTGCTGCTGTGCGCGGCGGCGCCCGCTGTGGCGAGAGGCGATAGTCCTGCGGATCTGCAGGTGGATTCCTACGTGTTGCCGGCAGGGACAGCGGCACCATCGCTCGAGGAACTGCAGAGCGGACGCGGCATGGAACGCCTGCATGACCTCGCCCAGGCCGCGGAGCCGGGTGTCCGGACGGCGCAGGAGACCGTAGGTCCCGCCCGCTCGTACGCGCCGCTGACACGCCATGCGTCCGCTGCTGCACCCGCTGCGCCGGGCCGGCCGGGGCTCGTTGGGGCGAGCGCGCAGATCGCGGCACCGGAGCCGTCACGGACCATGACGTTCGACGAATGCAAAAGGGGCCTGGGCAGCACCACGAACTTCTTCCTGAAGTCCCGGTTCGCGGTCTGTTCAGGAGCCTCGTTCGTCCAGACCTGGGTCGCCAACCGGGAACCTGTCGGCGTGAGCCAGTTCAACGTCCGCGTGGTGGGAACCATCGCCAAGAACAGCCGCACGATCAACTTCCAGTACTACTTCACCGAGATGGTGGCCCAAGGCGAGACCGAAGTGGCCGCCATGAAGGTCACGACGAAGGCCGGCATACCCCAGAGCTGGCCTTCCGGCGTCCAGTACACCCGCGGTGGCCACATGCCCGGGACGAAGACGTTCACCGAACTCTCCGCGCAGCGCACCTTCAACGACACGGTCAACGCCAAGCCGGGCCAGGGCAGCGGCACGAGCGATCTGGTGTTCGCCGTCTACCAGCCCTCGATCGCCATCACGCCGCCACCCAACGCCACACTGACCGGTGATCTCAAGGGCAACATATTCATGCTGGCGCCGCGCTGGGACGCGGCGAAGTACCTGGCCAACTCCACCGGCGGCGGCAACCCTGCCAAGAAGGGCGCGGCCACCTTCAGCTACCTGTCGACGCTCACCCTGAGTGCCAAGGCCGGAGCCGAAGAACGCGCCGAGGCCCAGCACATCAGGCAGGCGTTCCTCGTCCCGCAGGACACCAAACCGTACATGTCTGCGAAGAAGGTGCCCGGGCAGGCAGCCGCCGACCCGCTGCACCGGACGGTGAGCGCTGCCCGCGCCGACAAGAACCGTGCGGCGGCGGTCAAACAGTGCAAGCGCTACTGGGGGGCCAACTACACCAACGGCGGCACGAAGGAGTGCGACGAGTACCCCTTCGCGAGTACCTACGAGGGCGCCGCGGAAAACTACTACGACCCAGAAGCGATCAAGTTCAACTTCTCCGCGAAGCCGATCGCGAAGGATGACAACCAGGCAGGTGGACTCATCCTGAAGAGCTTCTACGGCAAAGAGCGCATCATCGACGGACTCGACGACGGCCTCATCGTGAAGATCATCGTCTGAACCGGGCCCACCAGGACGGCAGAGGGTCCGTGCCCCCGGCCCGCTGCCCGCCGGGTCGAGTTCACGGCCGGGCGGGCCAGAACTGCACCAGGTACCGTTCGACACCCGTCCCGGTGCCCTCGCCCTCTGACAGAGCCGCCGCGGCGGCGCGACCGACGCAGCTGACATGCACCCGCCACGAGCCGCCGGAGTCGGCCAGCTTGACGAGGTCGTCGCTGCGGCCCGTATGCATGGACCACACGGCGACCTCACCGCTGGTGGACTCGAAATCGGCCTCGGCCTGCTCGTCCCAGTCCGCCGGGTCCTGTCCGGGCGGGGGGCCGTCCCACACTTCCACGCTGACAGCGGCGGTGTGCGTGTGGCCGCCGCTGGTGATGTCCAGCCGCCCGGGATGGGCCCCGAGAAAGACGCCGAAGTCGAAGTCGTCCGGGAACGGGACCGGCAGGTCTGCGTCGTCGCTCTCCTGCAGCCCGAAAGCGTGGTACCCCACGTAGGCATCCACGTGCTGCCGACGGACAAGCTCTGCCACGGGCATCCCCTCAACTGGCCCAACACGTCACCGAAACGACCCTAGCCCCCCGACACCCGAGCCGACGCCACTCCTCCGCCAAGCACGCCACTGCGCGAACCTCACCTTCTACCGCGCCTGTTGAGCCGGAGGCACGCCGGACGACGTTCATCTCGGCCCCCACGGGCCGCCTGAGCTCCGCACCAGTTAGCGGAAATCTCCCCCTCACCGACCAGAAGGGCATCGCTGCTTGTCAGATCCGCTCGACACGGTGCCAGCGAGCAGGATGCCGCCACCGGCCGGCCCCGTTGCAGGCGATGTTGGCGTAGATCTCAACCACCAGTTCGGGTTCGACCAGGGTGACGTTCAGGCTGTCCGGACTGCTCCACCCCGGTGGGAACCGCCATCGCGTGCACGGGCACCCGGCTTGCGCCTCGGTGAAGGGCCCGGGCCACTGCGGCGTCGGCGGCCCGGGCGAGTGGTGGTGCGCCCGATGTGCCGCAGGAGTTGCTGGTTGTCGTGTCTGCCGAGCAGCCTGTACGGGTATAGCCGACGCCGACCACAAGGGGGCGCTTCCTCGCAAGGCGTCCGGGACCCGACTGTCAGGCCGACCATGCTGGTCCGCACCCGATCTGTCGCGCCAGGGATGGGCGAGTCCGAAGTGACATGTAATTCGAACAAGTGATCTAATGGCGATATGGATGCGCCCGACTTTCCCGACGACCTGGTACAGACGCAAGCGGCCTGGAACGCCACCTACAACGCGCTCGCCGCCCTTCCTCGCGACACCACCGCCCTGCGACGCCGCCTGCTGGTCCTGTCCGTACGGCTGTGGTGGCACTCCTATTGGGAGACCGCGCCCTCGGTGCCGGCGGCGCGCTCCGAGTTGCGCCAGCTGGCTCGCGCCCGGGGAGCTGCCCGGGCCGCGTGACCCGCGCCTCGGTCGACTAGGAGCACGGGGTTGCGGCAAGGATGGCGCCTGGCTGTTGCGCTGGAGATTGCGACAGGGGTTGCGCCTACTGTTGCGCGACCCGACGGGCCGTCTCCGTGTTCGTGCAGGTCACCACGCGGTTTCGCCGTGGTCGGGGTGCTGACATTCCCGTTGCGGCCGCTCTGCCCATGTCCCCTGGCTGGAGTGAAAGAGTAAGGAACGGGCGGGATGGGCGGTACGGCCGCGGCCGGGGTTCGGGGCGCGCTCGGTCCGATTGCGCGGCGGCCGGACCCGCCGCGCCGCCCCCGCCGTCGGCCCGGCGGCCGGGCCGGGACGGGAAGTCGCCGGCACCCGGTGGTGTCCTCCGGATGCTGAGCCTCACCAAGGGGTGAGGCGGGAAGCTCTCGCCGAAGGAGGTACTGCTGTGATCGTGCGGCCCGCAGAGCGGTGGAGAGTGCGTTCGGCAGTTGCAATCTTCCCGCGGCCGTAGGCCGTCCAGCCCGCGGGACGGGACGCTTCCGCTGGTGACAGCAGGACCGGTTGCCCGCGTCTCATGTCATGTGCCTGAAGTGTTTTGTTCCATAGGCGGACAACACAGGTGGCAGATCACCTGACCTTTTCAGTCATCCCTTGCGGGTGACGATCTCCTGCGGCGTGTGTCTCCCGGCCGCTCGGCTCCGTGAACACCCCTCGACTGGCCACTGCGCAACCCGGATCCAGGATGACCTGATATTGACCGTGTGATCACAGACTTCGCGGGAACGGTCCGGACTTTTGTGCGAATGCTGTGACAGCGTGCGGGGGTTCGGCGGCCGGTGGGGCCGCTGTGACCTGATTCCTGTGGGGGGAATGTGCACACGCGTGCTCCCGGCATGCCGTTCCGGCGTGCCAGTAAAAGATCATCCGTTGTAGTTGTCGTGACGATTGCCGCTCTCGCCGCGGCTGTCCTGCCGGCGGCGACCGCTGCCGCCGCTGATGGCAAGGGCGGCTCGGTGTGGGGTAATCACAGCCCGCACCTCACGATGCCCGCGGTGAAGGTCGGCGCGAACCGGCCGGTGAAGTCGGAGCAGTCGAGGACTCCGTCCGACGCGGCGTATCTGCCGTGGCTGCGCGAACAGCGCGCCCGTGCCAAGGCTTTGGTCTCGGGCAAGGCGAAGACCGCCGCTCCGGTGGCTGATGCGTCGATCATGAACCTTGTGCCCGAGGGACAGGGCGATGTGCCCTGGCACCGCACCACCAGTTTCGCGATCACCGACGCGCTGACAGCGAAGATCGACTACTCGACCGGTGACCTGATGCTCACCGGCACCGACTTCGACATCGCCGGTGTGGGACAGCATCTGCGCCTGGCACGGACCTACAACTCGCTGGACGCGCCCTTCGGAAGTGTCTCGCAGCGCTGGTGGCAGCAGTACGAGCGCTACCTGTCGCTCTCCTCCGGCGAAGCGATCCTCTACGACGCTTCCGGCGCGACCGTCCGCTTCAAGAAGAACACCGACGGTTCCTACACCACGCCGACGGGCTACTCGCAGGACCTGAAGAAGAACAGCGACAACACCTTCACGCTCACCCAGTGGAAGTCGGGGTCCACGGAGACCTACGACACGAGCGGGAAGCTGACGAAGGTCACCGACCGCAACCACGGCACCATCACGGTCACCCAGCACACCGGCGGCGGATTCAAGCTGACCGAGACCCGCTCGGGACGCTGGATCGACCTGACCAAGGCCAGCGCCACGCTCTGGCAGGCCAAGGACAACGCCGGCCGCACCGCCTCCTACACCCTGGACGCGACCGGCAACCTGACCGGCACCACGGACACCGAGGGCAAGACGGTCACCTTCGGCTACGACACCTCGGCCCGCATCAACAAGATCACCACAGCCGAGGGCCGCATCACCGCCTTCACCTACGACGACGTCAACCGCATCACCTCCATGCTGCGGGCGACGGGGTTCAACGGTTCCGCCGACACAGGCCCGACATGGACCTACAGCTACAGCTCCCCGTCTGCCACGGCCGCGGGTACGACGACGACCAAGGACCCCGAACTCCACTCCACCACGTACCAGCACGACGATGACGGACAGGTCACCGACGTCACCGACGCCAAGGGCCACAAGCGCTCCACGAAGTTCGACGCCAACCACAACATCGACACCGCCACCGACGCGATGGGCTCGGGCTCCACACCTGGCAACGTCGTCGACTACGGCTTCAACTCCCGCAACAACCTCGACACCGTGACCCAGCCCACCGGCGGCACCACCACGAACCACTGGCAGACCATCGCGGGCGGTGACGTCCCCAAGGACTCCACCAACGCTGACGGGGAGAAGACGGACTTCGGCTACGACACGGTCGGCAACACCACGTCGGTGGCCCAGACCGGCACCGGTGGCGGCAGCGTCACCTACACGTACAACAAGTCGACCCCGACCTGTGGCGGCTTCGAGGGCCAGCGCTGCAAGCAGCAGACGAAGATGTCCTCGACGAAGACGGTCACCACCGACTTCCACTACGACGCCCAGGGCAACCTCGACACCGTCACCCCGCCCGCCCCGCTGGCCAAGACCACCTACACCTACGACGCCGCCGGCCGCACGAAGACCGTCACCGACGCCCGCGGCGTGACCGTCACCTACACCTACGACAACCGCGACCGTATCCGCGTCGTGGATACGACCAACAAGGCGCGCGTCGAATACTGGTACGACGGTGACGGCAACCTCCGCCAGCGCACCGACGGCACCGGCACCATCACCTACCAGTTCGATCCACTCCAGCGCGAGACGCTGCGCACGCTGCAGGACGGTTCGCAGACACTGCTCGCCTACACACCGGCGGGCAACGTCGACTACTACACCGACCCGTCCGGCACGATCGACTACACCTGGAACGAGGTCAACAAGCTCAGCCGGCTCAAGGACCAGCAAGGCCGGAGCACGACCTACGACTACAACAACAACGACGTCCGCACCACCACCACCTACCCCGGCGGCACGGTGCAGAAGGTCGACCCGGACAAGTCCAACCGTCCCAAGACCATCAAGGCGACCTCGCCGCAGGGCACGCTGGTCGACCTCGCGTACACCTACGGCTACGGCACCAACGCCGCCACGGACGGCAGCAAGATCCGCACCTCCACCGACAACGTCTCCGGGCTCAAGCGGACCTACAGCTACGACAGCGCGGGACGCTTCTCCTACGCCAAGGAAGAGCAGAACGGCACGATCGCAGACTCCTGGCAGTACTGCTACGACCTTGCCGGCAACCTCACCTCCCAGGGCACCGACCCGGGCTGCCCGCGCGGCACGACGTACACGATCAACGACGCGCAGCAGATGACCGGTAAGTCCACCTCCACCGGCACCTGGTCCTACGACAAGATCGGCAACGAGACCGCCGCCGACTCGACCCCCGACTACACCCGCACCGGCGAGACGTGGACCGACCACTCCCAGATGTCCTCGATCACGGTCAACGGCGCAACGTACGCGGGCCAGTACGGTTCCACCGACCAGAGCGAGCGCATCAAGCTCGGCGACACGTTTTTCCACAACGGGCCGCTCGGCCTGTCCGCAAAGACCACGGCCGGTGCGGACATGGGATTCAACCGGGAACCCGGGGGCACCTTGAATTCCATGACGACCGGGGGAAAGACGTACTTCTACCTGACCGACGCGCTCGGTTCGGTCGTCGCCCTGGCCGACGTCGACGGCAACAAGGTCGACTCCTACACCTACAGCCCCCGCGGGGTGCGCATCCTGGCCCAGTCCTCCGAACCCGTCGCGCAGCCCTACCGCTTCGCGGGCAACTACCAGGACCCCACCGGCCTGTACCACCTCCAGGCCCGCTACTACGACGCCAACATCGGCCGCTTCACCCAGCCCGACCCCTCCGGCCAGGAACAGAACCCCTACCTCTACGCCGAAGGCGACCCCGTCAACCGCATCGACCCGGCAGGGCTCTTCAGCTTCCCTGACGTGTCGGGGGGCCTCGAATGGGCGTCCCTTACGCAGAAGATCATGAGCGGTGATACCAATGGTGCGTTTGCCGCCAAGGTCGGGATTCTCGTAGGGCTCGGAACCGAGGCGCTCTGTGGCGCGGCAGCAGTCGCAGGTGCTGCTCCGACACTCGGCGCATCGATCGGGGCAGGGATTACAGGTTGCACTGTGCTGTCTGCGGGGCTCGGAGCCGCAGCTGTCGCAGGTACTGAAGCAGCCCTCTGACCCAGGGGCGGGGGGGGGGGCGCGGGGGCCCCCCCCGCCGCCGCCCCAGTGACGAAAACACGAAATAACAATAAAATATATAATATATAAAATATATATAATATATA
>NZ_JBHWEL010000001.1:549083-549673 GCF_042734135.1 Streptomyces sp. NPDC059668
GGCGCGCCGCTGAAGTTCTCTTTTAAAATAAACATCAAATACCCCCGGGGGGGCCACCCCAGCGCCCCCCCCCGCCCCGGTCCGCCCTGAAAGGTCCATCAAGCCGAAGGTTAAAAATGGTGAAAATTCTAATAGCAGTCACGATGGTCACGGCCGTACTGCTGCTAGTTCTAGGCTTCACAGCAATGTCCCAAGGGAAGGTGGCGGCCGGAGCAGTTCCCGTAACCTTCGGCGTTCTTTTTATGGCCACTTCCGTATGGGTGTTGAGGAGAAATAAACTTCGGACGGGTGGGCGGTAAATTGTGACTGAATCGGGAATCATTGTCCCATCGCTGGATGCCCCGGTGGAGATAGTCGTGGCGGCGTTCCTCGTGGCGCTCGCAATTATCTGTATCAAGTACTTCACTCGGCGTAGGTGACGACGATGCGATGGAGGAGCACAGGTAGATCACAGCGGCACCGGCGATACGTATCACCGCAAGCATATGGGCGCCGCGCCCGGGCGTTAGCCCGGGGGGGGGGCCCCTAGACCCAGGGCCCCCCCGGGTGGGGGGCCGGGCGCGGGGCTGCCGCACGCCCGGTGGGGGTGG
>NZ_JBHWEL010000002.1:0-8424 GCF_042734135.1 Streptomyces sp. NPDC059668
AGCTGGTGGTGCGGGCGCGCATATCCAGCCCGTCCGGCGTTTGAGGACGAGCCCTTCGGGCGACGGCGGGGGTCTGGGGGCGGAGCCCCCAGGGATGGGTCGGGTAGGGGCGCCGGGGGCGAGGGAACCCCCGGTCAGCCCAGGCGCTTCGTCAGCGTGTACTCCGTGGCCCCCGGCGGATAGTCCGGGACCACGCACACCACCTCGTACCCCTGCTTCCGGTAGAACTCGGGCGCCTGGAAGTCCCACGTCTCCAACCGGACGGCGGCACAGCCCCGCTCCTCGCGCGCCACACGCTCCCCCTCGGCGAGGAGGCGGGAGCCCAGGCCGGAACCCCGGTGGACGCCGTCCACCCACAGATACGTGACGTGCAGCCACGTCGTCCAGGTGTGCCCGACGAGGCCGCCCGCGAGGTCACCGGCGGAGTCCAAGGCCCAGACGTGGAGCGGAAGTTGCCGTTCGGCCGGGGTGCCGCGCAGCGCGCGCAGGACGGGAGACGCCGCCGTGTTGGTGTCGAGCAGCCGTTGACGGAGCAGTTCGCGTCGGCCTTTGTCGACTTCTGTCTCGATACGAAACATACGGCTCACCCTAAACGCCCCGGACAATCAGTTCTGCAAATTACCTTCCGCTCCCGGCCCCCGGCCGTACCCTGATGGACAGCACCGGTGGGGGCCGGTGCTGATCAGGGGGCGAGACAGCCGGGTACGACACCCGGAGTGGGGGTAGCACTTCCAGCACGGCGGCGGCCGTGCGGGTGCGGCGCCCCGTTCTCCGAGCCGGAGACCGGTTCGGGTTCTCTCCGGGTGTCGTACCTGCGCGGGTCGTCCTCCGACGATGGGGTATCCCCTGCTCCTTGGGAGCGTGGGGAAGGGGGTTTCTGTGGTTCGCATCCGAGTCCTGGTCGTCGACGACCACCGCATCTTCGCCGAGTCGCTCGCCGCGGCTCTGGCCGCCGAGCCCGATGTCGACGTGTCCGCCGCCGGCAGCGGTCCTGCCGCGCTGCGCTGCCTGGAACGGGCGGCGGCGGAGGGCCGCAGGTACGACGTGCTGCTCGTGGACGCCGACCTCGGCGGGAACGTGCCGGGCGCCAGGCCCGCCGTCCCGGTGCAGGAGAGCAACGAGGACGGGCTGGTCGACGGGATCTCGCTGGTCGCGGGCGTCCGTGCGGGGCAGCCCGGCGTGCGCATCGTCGTCCTCGCCGAGAAGGACGACCCCCGCCGGGCGGCCCTCGCCCTCCAGGCCGGTGCCTCGGGCTGGGTCGCCAAGGACTGTTCCCTGTCACGGCTGCTCACCGTGATACGGGGTGTGCTGCGGGACGAGACGCATCTTCCGCCCGCCCTGCTCACCGGTGTACTGCGGGAGTTGACGGCCGCGCGCAAGCACCGCACCGAGAGCGAGCGGCTGGTGGAGTCGCTGACGCCCCGGGAGCGGGAGGTGCTGCGGTGCATGGTCGCGGGACTGGGGCGCAAGGCCGTCGCCGAGCGCCTGTTCCTCTCGCCGCACACCGTCCGGACCCATATGCAGAACGTGCTCGGGAAGCTGGGCGTGCACTCGACGCTCGCCGCCGTGGCCCTCGCCCGGCGCGCCGGGGTCGGGCCTGTCGACCTAGCCGGGGATGTTGTCGAACGGGGCGGTCAACTGGCGTAGCAGCGAGGCGAGTTCGCCGCGCTGGGCCCTGCTGAGTTCCGCCAGGATCGCGCGCTCCTGGTCGAGGAGTCCGGCCAGCGCCTGATCGGCGCGGTCGCGGCCCTCGTCCGTGAGGCGTACGAGGACGCCCCGGCGGTCGCTCGGGTCCGGGAGGCGCTCCACCAGGCCCTTCTGCGTCAGCCGGTCGATGCGGTTGGTCATCGTGCCGGAGGTGACGAGGGTCTGGGTGAGCAACTGGCCGGGCGAGAGCTGGTACGGGGAGCCGGCGCGCCGCAGCGCGGTCAGGACGTCGAACTCCCAGGGCTCCAGGCTGTGCTCGGAGAACGCCAGCCGGCGGGCGCGGTCCAGGTGCCGGGCCAGCCTGCTGACCCTGCTGAGTACCTCGAGCGGTTCCACGTCGAGGTCAGGGCGCTCCCGGCGCCACGCTCCGACCAGCCGATCGACCTCGTCCTCCATGACGATCAGTGTAGTGGTTGTGTCGACATGAAGTCTCTTGATGTGGAGTCTCTTGACGTCGAGATACTTGGATGTGAGGGTGGAGACCTGCCCGGACATGATGTCCGTACGCGACTCCGAGGAGGTCCCGCACATGCCTGCCACCACCCCCACCTGGGACCCGGGCCAGTACCTGCGTCACGCCGGCCACCGCGCGCGCCCCTTCGCCGACCTCCTCGCCCGGGTCCCGGAGCTGCCGCGTGACCCGGCCCGCGTCGCCGACCTCGGCTGCGGGCCCGGGAACGTGACGGCCGCGCTGGCCGAGCGCTGGCCCACCGCGCGGATCACCGGCCTGGACAACTCCCCGGAGATGCTGGCGCGGGCCGAGGCGCTCGCGGGGCCCACCCCGGGCGGCGGCCGTCTCGACTTCGCCCCGGCGGACGCCAGGACCTGGACGCCCGAGGAGCCGTACGACCTGGTGATCAGCAACGCCACCCTGCAGTGGGTGCCCGGACACGTCACCCGCTTCCCCGACTGGGTGGCGGGCCTCGCCCCCGGCGGTACCTTCGCTTTCCAGGTCCCCGGCAACTTCGACGCCCCGAGCCACCGCCTGATGCGCGAACTGGCCCACTCCCCCCGCTGGAAGGACCGCCTGGCCGGTGCGCTGCGCCACGACGACGCCGTGCACGGCCCGGCCGTCTACCTGGAGCAGCTCACCGCCCTCGGCTGTGCGGCCGACGTCTGGGAGACGACGTACCTGCATCTCCTCCAGGGCGAGGACCCCGTCCTGGACTGGGTGAAGGGGACCGGTCTGCGGCCGGTCCTCACCGAGCTGGGGCCGGACGCGGACGCCTTCGTCGCCGAGTACCGGGACGCGCTGCGCGAGGCGTACCCGGCGACCCGGCACGGCACGGTGTTCCCCTTCCGCCGGATCTTCGCCGTCGCGCGGAAGGCGGCCTGAGGGTGCTCACCGCCATCGACCACGTCCAGCTCGCCGCCCCGCCGGGGTCGGAGGACCTGCTGCGCCGCTACTACGTCGACGCCTTGGGGATGACCGAGATCCCCAAGCCGCCCGTCCTGGCCGCCCGCGGAGGCTGCTGGTTCCGGGCGGGGGCCGTACAGCTGCACCTGGGGATCGAGGGCGCTTCCGGGGACGGGGGGCCGGCGGGGTTCCGGCCCGCGAAGAAGGCGCATCCCGGGCTGCGGGTCACGGACATCGAGGCGTACGCCGCCCGGCTGGAGGCCCACGGGGCCGGGGTGACCTGGGACGGCGACCTGCCCGGTCACCGCCGCTTCTACTCCGAGGACCCCGTCGGCAACCGGCTGGAGTTCCTGGAGCCGGTGGTCGGGGCGTACGGCCCAGGTTCATGACGAGGATGCGGACGACCTCGTCGTCGATCAGGTAGAGGATCCGGCAGCCGCCGACACGTAGACGCCTGATCCGAGGGCCGTAGGGGGTGGAGTCGGGCCCCCGGTCGCGCGCTCAGCTCTTGCGGTGCCCTATCAGACGGGGCTTCGGCTCCAGGCCGTCCAGGCCGTGCCAGGCCAGGTTCACCAGATGCGCGGCGACCTCCGCCTTGCGGGGCTTGCGGACGTCCAGCCACCACTGGCCGGTCAGCGCGACCATGCCGACCAGCGCCTGCGCGTACAACGGGGCGAGCTTCGAGTCGAAACCGCGGTTCTTGAACTCGCGGCCCAGGATGTCCTCCACCTGGGTGGCGATGTCGGAGATGAGCGAGGCGAAGGAACCCGTGGACTGGGGGATGGGGGAGTCACGGACCAGGATGCGGAAGCCGTCCGTGTACTCCTCGATGTAGTCCAGGAGGGCGAACGCGGCCTGCTCGCACAGTTCCCGCGGGTGGCCCGCCGTCAGGGAGCCGGTGACCATGTCCAGCAGCCGGCGCATCTCGCGGTCCACCACCACCGCGTACAGGCCCTCCTTGCCGCCGAAGTGCTCGTAGACCACCGGCTTGGAGACGCCCGCCTTGGCCGCGATCTCCTCCACCGACGTGCCCTCGAAACCCTTCGCGGCGAACAGCGTGCGGCCGATCTCCAGCAGCTGCTGACGGCGCTCGGCACCGGTCATGCGGGTGCGACGCGCACGCCGCGGCTTTTCGTTGCTGCCTTGGGTGCTGCTGGAGTCGGTCGCCACGCCGTCAATCATGCCGGGTCGGGGGCTTCCGTCTTGCGCCGGGCGGCGGACCCGTCGGTGTCGCGCTTGGAATCGATACGCGAGCGTGACGGCCAGCGCACGTCGTACGCCCAGCCCAGTTGCTCGCACCAGCGGATGATCCGGGCCGAGGAGTCCAGCTGGCCGCGCTCCACCCCGTGCCGGGCCGAGGTCGGGTCGGCGTGGTGCAGGTTGTGCCAGGACTCGCCGCAGGACAGCACCGCCAGCCACCACACGTTGCCCGAACGGTCACGCGACTTGAACGGACGCTTGCCCACCGCGTGGCAGATCGAGTTGATCGACCAGGTCACGTGGTGCAGCAGGGCCACCCGGACGAGTGAGCCCCAGAAGAAGCCGGTGAACGCGCCCCACCAGGACATCGTCGCCAGACCGCCGATCAGGGGCGGCAGCGCGAGCGAGAGCAGGGTCCAGTAGATGAACTGGCGCGAGATCGCACGGATGGCCGGGTCCTTGATCAGGTCCGGGGCGTACTTCTCCTGCGAGGTCCGCTCCTCATCGAACATCCAGCCGATATGCGCCCACCACAGGCCCTTCATCAGCGCCGGGACCGTCTCGCCGTAGCGCCACGGCGAATGCGGATCGCCCTCGGCGTCGGAGAACTTGTGGTGCTTGCGGTGGTCGGCGACCCAGCGGACCACCGGGCCCTCGACCGCCATCGACCCCGCGATCGCGACCGCGATCCGCAGCGGGCGTTTCGCCTTGAAGGACCCGTGCGTGAAGTAGCGGTGGTAGCCGATCGTCACGCCGTGGCAGCCCAGGTAGTAGAAGAAGACCAGCAGGCCGAGATCCAGCCAGCTCACCCCCCAGCCCCAGACCAGCGGTACCGCGGCGAGCAGCGCGAGGAACGGGACGATGATGAAGAGGAGGAGCGTGAGCTGTTCGAGTGACCCCTTCTTCTCTCCGCCCAGGGTGGCCTGGGGGAGTGAGGGATCGTCGTTCGCCCCCGGGGCGTCGTCGATCACATCGGAGCTCGTGCGCATGGGCGTCCCCTGTGGGATTCGAGGGTGGGGAAGAGTGGCCGGGTACGGGCTCCCAGGGTGGCCCCGCTGTCTGACGGGAAACCCTACGCTTCCGTAACCTACGGCATCGTAAGTATGGCAGTGCGCTGCCGAGCGGCAACAGCCCGAGACCCTGCGCGTCCACCTGGACACCTATCCTTGGAGTCGGTCGGACAGCGCGGTCCGTTCTGTTTATTCCCGGATGCCACGTCCCTAAGCGGCAGCCGCCGCGCGGTCGTCACCCGGGTTCCCCCTCAGACGAGCTTCAGACGAGCTTCCACACTCTTCAGCCGAGCTTCCACACTGCAAGGAGCCGCACCTGTGAGCAGTGCCGACGACCAGACCACGACGACCAGCAGCGAGCTGCGCGCCGACATCAGGCGCCTGGGCGACCTGCTGGGGGAGACCCTCGTCCGCCAGGAGGGCCCCGAGCTCCTGGAACTGGTCGAGAAGGTCCGCCGCCTGACCCGCGAGGACGGCGAGGCCGCCGCCGAGCTGCTGCGCGGCACCGAGCTGGAGACCGCGGCCAAGCTGGTCCGCGCGTTCTCGACCTACTTCCATCTGGCGAACGTCACCGAGCAGGTGCACCGCGGCCGTGAGCTGCGCGCCAAGCGGGCCGCCGAGGGCGGACTGCTCTCCCGGACCGCCGACCGGCTCAAGGACGCCGACCCGGAGCACCTGCGCGAGACGGTCAAGAACCTCAACGTCCGCCCCGTCTTCACCGCGCACCCGACGGAGGCGGCCCGCCGCTCGGTCCTCAACAAGCTGCGCCGTATCGCCGCCCTCCTCGAAACCCCCGTCATCGAGGCCGACCGCCGCCGCCACGACACCCGGCTGGCGGAGAACATCGACCTCGTGTGGCAGACCGACGAGCTGCGCGTGGTCCGCCCCGAACCCGCCGACGAGGCCCGCAACGCCATCTACTACCTGGACGAACTGCACGCCGGCGCCGTGGGGGACGTACTGGAGGACCTCACCGCCGAGCTGGAGCGCGTCGGCGTGAAGGTGCCCGACGAGACCCGGCCGCTGACCTTCGGCACCTGGATCGGCGGCGACCGTGACGGCAACCCGAACGTCACCCCCGAGGTCACCTGGGACGTCCTGATCCTCCAGCACGAGCACGGCATCAACGACGCGCTGGAGATGATCGACGAGCTGCGCGGCTTCCTGTCGAACTCGATCCGGTACACCGGCGCCACCGAGGAACTGCTGGACTCCCTCCGCGCCGACCTGGAGCGGCTGCCGGAGATCAGCCCCCGCTACAAGCGGCTGAACGCCGAGGAGCCCTACCGGCTCAAGGCCACCTGCATCCGCCAGAAGCTGGAGAACACCAAGCAGCGCCTCGCCCGGAACATCCCGCACGAGGCCGGCCGCGACTACCTCGGCACCGCCGAGCTGCTGCGCGACCTCACCCTCATCCAGAGCTCGCTGCGCGAGCACCGCGGCGCGCTGTTCGCCGACGGCCGGATGAACCGCACCATCCGCACGCTGGCCGCCTTCGGTCTCCAGCTCGCCACCATGGACGTACGCGAACACGCGGACGCCCACCACCACGCCCTCGGCCAGCTCTTCGACCGGCTCGGCGAGGAGTCCTGGCGCTACGCCGACATGCCCCGCGAGTACCGCGCCAAGCTCCTCGCCAAGGAACTGCGCTCCCGGCGCCCGCTGGCCCCGACCCCGGCCCCGGTCGACGCCGCCGGCGAGAAGACCATCGGCGTCTTCCAGACGGTGAAGCGGGCCCTGGAGGTGTTCGGACCCGAGGTCGTCGAGTCGTACATCATCTCGATGTGCCAGGGCGCCGACGACGTGTTCGCCGCCGCGGTCCTCGCCCGCGAGGCGGGTCTGCTCGACCTGCACGGCGGCTGGGCGAAGATCGGCATCGTGCCGCTCCTGGAGACCACCGACGAGCTCCGCGCCGCCGACGTGATCCTGGACGACATGCTCGCCGACCCCTCCTACCGCCGTCTCGTGGCGCTGCGCGGTGACGTCCAGGAGGTCATGCTCGGATACTCCGACTCCTCGAAGTTCGGCGGCATCACGACCTCCCAGTGGGAGATCCACCGCGCCCAGCGACGGCTGCGCGACGTCGCCCACCGGTACGGCGTGCGGCTGCGGCTCTTCCACGGCCGCGGCGGCACCGTCGGCCGCGGCGGCGGCCCCTCCCACGACGCGATCCTCGCCCAGCCCTGGGGCACCCTGGAGGGCGAGATCAAGGTGACCGAGCAGGGCGAGGTCATCTCCGACAAGTACCTGGTGCCCTCGCTGGCCCGGGAGAACCTGGAACTGACGGTCGCCGCCACCCTTCAGGCCTCGGCCCTGCACACCGCCCCGCGCCAGTCCGACGAGGCACTGGCCCGCTGGGACGCGGCCATGGACGTCGTCTCCGAGGCCGCCCACTCCGCCTACCGGCGGCTCGTCGAGGACCCGGACCTGCCGACGTACTTCCTCGCCTCCACGCCGGTCGACCAGCTCGCCGACCTGCACCTGGGCTCGCGGCCCTCCCGCCGCCCCGGCTCGGGCGTCTCGCTCGACGGACTGCGCGCCATCCCGTGGGTCTTCGGGTGGACCCAGTCGCGGCAGATCGTGCCGGGCTGGTTCGGTGTCGGCTCGGGTCTGAAGGCCCTGCGCGAGGCCGGCCTCGACACCGTGCTCGACGAGATGCACGAGCAGTGGCACTTCTTCCGCAACTTCCTCTCCAACGTCGAGATGACGCTCGCGAAGACGGACCTGCGGATCGCCCGGCACTACGTCGACACCCTCGTCCCCGACGAGCTGAAGCACGTGTTCGCCACCATCGAGGCCGAGCACCGGCTCACCGTCGCCGAAGTGCTGCGCGTGACCGGCGGCGAGAAGCTGCTGGACACCAACCCCGTGCTCCAGCAGACCTTCTCGATCCGCGACGCCTACCTGGACCCGATCTCCTACCTCCAGGTCGCCCTGCTCAAGCGGCAGCGCGACGAGGCCGCGGCCGGCGCGGAAGCCGACCCGCTGCTGTCGCGGGCCCTGCTGCTGACCGTCAACGGCGTGGCGGCCGGTCTGCGCAACACCGGCTGATCCCCGGACGCGGGGGGGCGGGGTGAGGGGGGGGGGCGGGGGGTGCGCCGGGCGCCGGCGGAGGCGCCGCGCCGAGTGCGGGAGGAGGCGGGGGCGAGT
>NZ_JBHWEL010000002.1:8434-29684 GCF_042734135.1 Streptomyces sp. NPDC059668
GCGGGGGCCCTGCTCGCCCAGAGCCGCGCGGGCCGCCGCCCTCTCCCCAACCCCTCCGCCGCGGCCCCCGCCGCCCCGGCGCCCCCCCCCGCGGCGCGGCCCCCCCCGCCGTCGGCGTCACAGGGCCAGGAACGTCGCCGTCAGCAGCGCGAGTCCCGCGCCCGCCATCACCCAGGCCGCCCGGGTGAGCCGCAGACCGCCCGCGACCACCACCGAGGCCAGCAGCAGCGCGCCGCCGAACGGGACCCACGCGTAGAGCAGTCCGGCCGGGCCGCTGCGGACCACCTCGGCGCTGCCGGGCTTCACCGTGACCGCGTACGTGCGGCCCTTGCGCACCGCGGCCGACTCCTCGATCGTGACGCGGGCCCGCGACCGGGAACCCGTCGAGACCGGCCGGTACGGGCCGGTGCACCGATCCTCCGAGCACGCCGTCACGGTCATCGTCCCCTGCTCCCGGCCCTTGCCCAGCATCACGTGCTGAGCCGTGCCCCAGGAGCCCCGGACGCCCGCGATCAGGATCAGTGCCGTGACCGTCCCCATCGCCGCGAGCCGCCCGAACCGCAGCGCCGTCTGCGCGTTGCGGCGGGGGCGCTTGCGTGAGGTGGCGGCGGACATGGCGGCGATCCTTGGCCATGGCCGTACGTTCGGTCAACTCGGTCGGGGACAAGTCCGCAGTTGTACGAGTACGTTGGCCGGACCCGGCCGCCGGTCAGGAGTTGTACGTGCCCTGCGCCCGCTCCAGCCCGTCGATGACGAGGCACTCCACCGCGTCGGAGGCCCGGTCCACGAAGTAGCCCAGCTCCTTGCGTTCGGCCGAGGCGAAGTCCTTGAGCACGAAGTCGGCGACCTGCATCCGGCCCGGGGGCCGCCCGATGCCGAAGCGCACCCGGTGGTAGTCGGGACCCATCGCCTTCGTCATGGACTTCAGCCCGTTGTGCCCGTTGTCGCCGCCGCCCAGCTTGAGCCGCAGCACGCCGTAGTCGATGTCCAGCTCGTCATGGATCGCGACGACGTGGGCGAGCGGCACCTTGTAGAAGTCGCGCAGCGCGTTCACCGGTCCACCGGACAGGTTCATGTACGACATCGGCTTGGCCAGGATCACCCGGCGGTTCGCCGGACCGGGCGGCCCGATGCGGCCCTCGATCACCTGCGCCTGGGCCTTCCCCGCCCGCTTGAAGCTGCCGCCGATCCGTTCCGCCAGCAGATCGGCGACCATGAAGCCCACGTTGTGCCGGTTCATGGCGTACTCGGGGCCGGGGTTGCCGAGGCCCACGATCAGCCAGGGGGCGTTGGGGTCCGTCGTCACGTCGGTGTCTCCCATGGGTCCTTGGTGCGCCTGCGTCCTTGACAACGCACCGACCGCCGCCCCGGAAGGGAGCGGCGGCCGGCGAATGAGATTCCGGGGGGAATCAGGCCTCGGTGGTCTCGGCCTCGGCGTCAGCCGGGGCCTCCTCCGCCTGGGCGGCGAGGACCTGGAGGACGACCGCGTCCTCGTCGATCGCCAGCGTGGTGCCCTTGGGGAGCGGGATGTCCTTGGCGAGGATGGAGGCGCCGGCCTCCAGGCCCTCGATGGAGACGGTGACCGACTCCGGGATGTGGGTGGCCTCGGCCTCGACGGTCAGCGTGCTGAGCACGTGCTCGAGCAGGTAGGCACCCGGGGCCAGCTCGCCCTCGGTGTGGACGTAGACCTCGACGTTGACCTTCTCGCCGCGCTTCACGAGGAGCAGGTCGACGTGCTCGAGGTAGCCCTTGATGGCGTCACGCTGGACGGCCTTCGGGATCGCGAGCTCGGTCTTGCCCTCGATGTCCAGGGTGAGCAGGACGTTCGGGGTGCGCAGGGCGAGCTGAAGCTCGTGGCCCGGAAGCGCGATGTGGACGGGGTCGGTGCCGTGGCCGTAGACGACCGCGGGGACCTTGTTCTCGCGGCGGATGCGGCGGGCGGCGCCCTTGCCGAACTCGGTACGGGTGTCGGCGGCGAGCTTGACCTCGGACATGTTCACTCCTCGTAGTAAGGGACCCGAAGGGCCTGGGGATGAGTCACCCGGCCGAACATCGGCCTGCTACGAAGAGCGCGTCGATAACGGACCGCCACACAGAAGTGTGGCCTCCCTCGCCGAGCAACTTTCGCAGTCTACTCGGCGGGGAGGCCACACCCAAAAGGATCTCTACTGCTCCTCGAACAGGCTCGTCACCGAGCCGTCCTCGAAGACCTCACGGACCGCGTTGGCGATCGTCGGCGCGATGGAGAGCACCGTGATCTTGTCCAGCTCCAGCTCGCCCGGGGTGGGCAGGGTGTCCGTGAAGACGAACTCGCTCACCTTGGAGTTCTTCAGGCGGTCGGCGGCCGGACCGGAGAGCACACCGTGCGTGGCCGTGACGATGACGTCCTCGGCGCCGTGCGCGAAGAGGGCGTCGGCGGCGGCGCAGATCGTGCCGCCCGTGTCGATCATGTCGTCGACGAGGACGCAGACGCGGCCCTTCACGTCACCGACGACCTCGTGCACGGTGACCTGGTTGGCGACGTCCTTGTCGCGCCGCTTGTGCACGATCGCCAGCGGGGCGTCCAGCCGGTCGCACCAGCGGTCGGCGACGCGCACCCGGCCCGCGTCCGGGGAGACGACGGTGAGCTTCGACCGGTCGACCTTGGCGCCCACGTAGTCCGCCAGGATCGGCAGCGCGAAGAGGTGGTCGACCGGGCCGTCGAAGAAGCCCTGGATCTGGTCGGTGTGCAGGTCGACGGTGAGGATGCGGTCGGCGCCCGCCGTCTTCATCAGGTCCGCGATCAGACGCGCCGAGATCGGTTCACGTCCGCGGTGCTTCTTGTCCTGCCGGGCGTAACCGTAGAACGGCACGATGACGGTGATGCTCCGCGCGGACGCCCGCTTCAGGGCGTCGATCATGATGAGCTGCTCCATGATCCACTTGTTGATGGGAGCCGTGTGGCTCTGCATCAGGAAGCAGTCGGCGCCGCGGGCGGACTCCTGGTAGCGGATGTAGATCTCGCCGTTGGCGAAGTCGAAGGCCTTCGTCGGGACTACCCCGACACCCAGCTTGTGGGCGACCTCCTCAGCAAGCTCGGGGTGGGCGCGGCCGGAGAAGAACATCATCTTCTTCTTGCCGGTCGTCTTGATCCCGGTCACAGCACTGTCTCCTCAGAGGTGTCTCAGCTGGATGGTGAGAGGACATCTCCACTGGGTGCGGGAGGCCGTCTCAGCTGGGGGGTGCGGGTGCACGGTGCGGGTGTGCACTTATCACGGTACGCCGTGTCAGACGCACCTGTTTCCGGTCAGGCTTCGCCTTCCGGCTCCCGGGTGGCCGCCCCGGCCGCCTTCGCGGCCGCGCTTCCCGGACGCTTGCGGGCCACCCAACCCTCGATATTCCGCTGCTGGCCACGGGCCACGGCGAGCGAACCGGCCGGTACGTCCTTGGTGATGACGGAGCCCGCCGCGGTGTACACGCCGTCCCCCACCGTGACGGGAGCCACAAACATGTTGTCCGCACCGGTGCGGCAGTGGGAGCCCACCGTGGTGTGGTGCTTGTCCTGTCCGTCGTAGTTCACGAAGACGCTCGCCGCGCCGATGTTCGAGTAGTCGCCGATCGTCGCGTCGCCCACGTAGGAGAGGTGCGGGACCTTGGTGCCCTCGCCGATCGTGGCGTTCTTCGTCTCGACGTACGTGCCGACCTTGGCCTTGAGGCCGAGCCGGGTGCCGGGGCGCAGGTACGCGAACGGGCCGACGCTGGCCTCGGGACCGACCTCGGCGCCGTTCGCGACGGTGCTGTCGACCCGCGCGCCCGCTCCCACCCTGGTGTCCTGGAGGCGGCAGTTGGGGCCGACCTCGGCGCCCTCGGCGAGATGCGTGGCGCCCAGCAGCTGGGTGCCGGGGTGCACGATCGCGTCCTGCTCGAAGGTGACGGCGACGTCGACCCAGGTCGAGGCCGGGTCGACGACGGTGACGCCGGCGAGCATGGCCCGCTCCAGCAGCCGGTCGTTGAGGGTGCGGCGGGCCGCGGCCAGCTGGACGCGGTTGTTGATCCCGGCGATCTCGCGGTGGTCGGCGGCCACGGACGCGCCGACCCGGTGCCCGGCCTCGCGCAGGATGCCCAGGACGTCGGTGAGGTACTCCTCGCCCTGGCTGTTGTCGGTCCGCACCTTGCCGAGCGCGTCCGCCAGCAGCTGCCCGTCGAAGGCGAACACCCCGGAGTTGATCTCCCGGATCGCCCGCTGCGACTCGGTGGCGTCCTTGTGCTCGACGATCGCGGTGACGGCGCCGCTGGCCCCGTCCCGGACGATGCGGCCGTAGCCGGTGGCGTCGGGGACCTCGGCGGTGAGCACGGTGACGGCGTTGCCGTCGGTGTCGTGGGTCGCGGCGAGCCGGCGCAGGGTCTCGCCGGTGAGCAGCGGGGTGTCGCCGCAGACCACGACGACGGTTCCGTCGACGCCGCCGCCGAGCTCTTCGAGCGCCATGCGGACGGCGTGCCCGGTGCCGTTCTGCTCGGCCTGTACGGCGGTGCGGACCGCGGGGTCGGACTCGGCGAGGTGCGCGGTGACCTGCTCGCGGGCGTGGCCCACGACGACGACCAGGTTCTCCGGCTCCAGCGTGCCTGCGGCCGCGAGTACATGACCCACCAGGGAGCGGCCGCACAGTTCGTGCAGGACCTTGGGTGTGGCCGACTTCATACGGGTGCCCTCACCCGCTGCGAGAACGACGACGGCTGCCGGGCGATTGGCGCTCACGGGAATGCCCTTCGGCTACGGATGACTGGGGTGTGGACAACCGCAGGATACCGGGGCGTATCAGGAGTGACATGAGAGCGGGCCCTGACGGAACGGTCAGGGCCCGAATCGGTCATGGCTCCCCCGCCAGGACTCGAACCCGGACAGATGGCACCAAAAGCCACAGTGCTGCCAATTACACCACGGGGGATCAAGCTCGGCGGAACCGGACATTCGGTCAGGCCGCCGAGCGGGCACCCAACACTATGCCGTACCGGGCGCCTTCGACGCGACGGTACCGAGGGACACGGGCCCGCGTGGTCGAACAGTGAGCGATTCGGCAGTCGGAGGGATGCGGCAGGTTCCACGTCCGGCCGACGCCGTGCCACGGTGTCGGAGAGGAGGCGAAACTCACCGGAAAAGGGGTGGGGGGCAAACGTAGGCTGGAGGCATGACCACGACGGGGGAAGAGCACACCGCGGCCGGGACAGGGCCGTGGTGGTGGGTCAGGTGGCGCGGTGCCGCGCTCGACGTGGGCCTGGCGCTCATGTCGGCGGCCGAGTGCGCGACGGAGGGAATCCCGTTCGCGCACGACGCGGGCCTGCCGGCGGCGGTGGGCGCGGTGTTCGGTCTGCTCGCCGGGTCCGTACTGCTGCTGCGGCGGAAGTGGCCGATCGCCGTCGTGCTGGTGTCGATCGCGATCACGCCCGCGCAGATGGGCTTCGCGATGGGGCTCGTCGGGCTGTACACGCTCGCCGCGTCCGAGCTGCCGCGCCGGATCATCGGGGCGCTCGCGGGAATGTCCTTCGCCGGAATGCTGATCGTCACGTTCGTCCGGGCCCATCAGGGCATGGTGCGCGGAGACGTGACCATGGGGGACTGGTTCGTCCCCTTCGTCTCCATCACGACCGCCATCGGCATGACCGCCCCGCCCGTCCTGCTCGGCCTGTACGTGGGGGCGCGGCGCCGGCTGATGGAGAGCCTGCGGGAGCGGGCCGACTCCCTGGAGCGGGAGTTGCAGCTGCTGGCCGAGCGGGCCGAGGAACGGGCGGAGTGGGCGCGCAACGAGGAGCGCACGCGGATCGCCCGGGAGATGCACGACGTGGTCGCGCACCGGGTGTCCTTGATGGTGGTGCACGCGGCGGCCCTCCAGGCCGTGGCCCGCAAGGATCCCGAGAAGGCCGTACGGAACGCGGCGCTGGTCGGCGACATGGGACGGCAGGCGCTGACCGAGCTGCGCGAGATGCTGGGCGTGCTGCGCACGGGGGACGGGCTGGCCTCGCGGCCGCAGCCGGTGCCGCTGGCCGCGGTGGGCATGGCGGCCGCCGCGGCCGCGTCGCGCGCGGCCGACGATCCGGGCGACGGCCCCAGTCTCGCGGAACTCGACGAGCTGGTCGGACAGTCCGCGGCGGCCGGGATGGTGGTCGCCCTGTCGGTGGAGGGCGACACCCGGCCGTACGCACCGGAGATCGAACAGACCGCCTACCGGGTCGTCCAGGAGGCGCTGACCAACGTCCACAAGCACGCGGCCGGCGCGAAGACGTACGTGCGGCTCGCCCACCGGGTGTCCGAGATCGCCATGCAGGTCGAGAACGAGTGCCCGCCCGAGCCGGGGGCGGTGTCCGCGGTGCGGCTTCCCAGCGGGGGCAACGGGCTGCTGGGCATGAAGGAACGTGTCGCCGCGCTCGGGGGTGTGTTCGTCTCCGGTCCCACGGACGCGGGTGGGTTCCGTGTGTCGGCGGTGCTTCCTGCGGAGGGCTGAGCGGTTCCTCTGTGACCCCGGGTTCTCTCGCCGACGCCGTTGCCGGGGGCTCCGCCCCCAGGCCCCCGTATCGGCCTTAAGGGCCTTGTCCTCAAACGCCGGACGGGCTGAACTACCCAGCCCGTCCGGCGTTTGAGGACGAGCCCTTCGGGCGAAGCGGGGGTCCAGGGGGCGCAGCCCCTTGGCGGGGTCCGGGGCGGAGCCCCAGGAGGAGGGGACGGGTAGCGGCGGAGCCGTCCGGTGTCAGCCGGCGGTCAGCCGAGCCGGTTCGATGCCGGAGACGAGCGTCGTCAGCGCCGCGTCGATGTCCGGCCCGAGATACCAGTCCCCGGTGTGATCGAGCGCGTAGACCCGCCCCTCGCTGTCGATGGCGAGCAGCGCCCGCGAGTCGGCCTCCTCACCCAGCGGACACACCTCGGCATCCAGCGCCCGCCCGAGGTCACCCAGGGTGCGTGCCATGTGCAGCCCGTGCAGCGGGTCGAAGTGGAGCGCGGTCGGGGCGAGCTGACGACCGGGCCCGGACGGCACGACCCGCAGACCGCCGAACTCCGCCCACGCCTCCACCGCGGCCGGGAACACGGCGTGCCGGTGCCCGGCGGGCGACTCGTGCTCCCGCAGCGCGTCGGCCCAGTACTCGGCCTGCTTTATGTCCCAGCGTCCGGGCTGCCACCCCGCGGAGCGGAGCGCGGCGTCCACGGGGACGGAGAAGCGTGTGGTGGAGGTGCGGTCGGCGTGCATCTGCCCTTCGTTCGTCGAGCGACATGGGGTGGGGGGACAAGAAATCGGCGGCGCGGTGGAGCGTGAGGGTAGGAGAAGGGGGCGCCGTCGTACGTACGTGTGCGGAGGCCGCCGGGTTCAGAGGGGTTCAGGCGTCGGCGGACGCCGTCGGGTCGACGACGCGGACACCGAAGTGCTCACTGAGCGCCGTGCAGGCCCGGCAGGGCGCCGCGAAACTCCCGTGCAGCGGGTCACCGTCCTCGCGGATGCGGCGCGCGGTGAGCTTGGCCTGCTTGAGGGCCCTGCGTGCCTCGCCGTTGGTCATCGGCTTGCGCGCGGCCCGCTTGCTGCGCGCGGTGTCGAGGCCGGTGATGTGCCGGGAGATCAGGATCGCCTCGGCGCAGCGGCCGGTGAAGCGGTCGCGCTGCGCGCTGGTGAGGGTGTCGAGGAAATCCTGGACCAGGGGGTGCAGGGCGGGCGGCTGGTCGCCGCGGGCCGCGGTGCCCGTGAGGGTCGCGCCGCGCACGGAGAGGGCGGCGGCGACGGTCGGAAGTATGCCGTCCCGGCGGTGCAGGAGGATGGGGGTGTGCGGTGCCTCGGAGCTGCTCCAGCCGACGCGGGGGTCCCCGGACGTGCCTGTATGCGTCGCGTTCATGATCGCTCTTCCCTCCCGTGCATCCCCCGATGCGGCTACAGACTGCCAAACGGCGTGGCCGGTGGGGAAGCTGGGGCGCGCGACACGCCCGGCCTTCGTCGCACCGTCACGGCGAGGTGACGGCAGGTCACGGAACCGGAGGCCCGGTGACCGAGGTCCTTCAACCGCATAGGCTGTCGACATCCGCGATCCATACAGCTATTGAGAACGCCGCAGGGGGCAACAGCGATGACGACAGGTCGGCTCGGGCAGCAAGCCGCGCCGCCGAACGCGGCCTACGCCGGGCAGGTCGTGCACTTCCCGGATCCGGTCCGGGCCGCTCGCCATCCCAGAGGCGTACGGGTCGACGAGCACGGCTACCCCGACTTCTCGGCGTACGCGCGTGCAGCCGCGGAGATCGCCGAACCCCCGGAGGGCTTCGGCGTCGACGAACTGCGCCTGACGGACTACGTGTCCGCGAACGCGGCGCTCGCCGCGACCGGCCACGAACTGTGGGACACGATCCCGTCCGTGGCCACCCCGCACGGCTGGACCTGGCACCACGTGGCCGGTACCCGGCGGCTGGAGCTCGTCCCCGTAGAGGTGAAGGCGCTGCTGCGGCACCACGGTGGCATCGCGACCACCACCGTCGACCACACCAAGCGCGGGACGCGGCCGTTGCAGGAGACGCGGCCCGCGCACTTCGGACTGCCGAAGTCCTCGGTCGCGGTGACGGAGCAACAGGTGCTGGCGGTCGAGGAGGACCTCGGGTACCGGCTGCCGGGTGCCTACCGGTCCTTCCTGAAGGCGGCGGGCGGCTGCGCGCCGGTGGGCGCCGTGCTCGACGCGGAGCTCGGACTCCTGCTGGACCAGCCCTTCTTCACGGTGCGCGAAGAGGCCGCCGTCAACGACCTCGTCTACATCAACAAGTGCCTGCGCGACCATCTGACCAAGGACTACCTGTGCGTCGGATTCGTGCAGGGCGGCCTGCTCGCCGTCAAGGTGAAGGGCGACGCGATCGGGTCGGTGTGGTTCTGCGCCTACGACGACGCCCGTGACCAGGACGCGTGGCCTCCGGCCGAGCGCGTACAGCGGCTGCTGCTGTCCTGCGGTGCCGACTTCGACCAGTTCCTGTCCCGGCTCGCGGGCAATCCGCCGGAGCTGGAGACGGTGGCGAACCTGATGGTGGACGGCGGCTTCGCGCACGCCGTTCCCGTCTCTTCCGTGTCTTCGGTGGGGGAGTGAACGTCCGATGGTGACCTTCGCGCAGGCGCAGGAGCGCGCGGAAGAGTGGATCAACGGCGATGTGCCCGGCTACCAGCACCGTGAGGTGCGGGTCCGGGAGTTCGAACTCGGCTTCGTCGTCTGGGCGGAGGACCGGGTGGACGGTCCGCGCTCGGACGGCGGCGCGCAGCGGCTCGTCATCGCGCGGGACAGCGGCGAGGCGACCCTGTGGCCCGGACTGCCGGTCGGTGAGGTGGTCCGCCGCTACGAGGAGGAGTACGGGGCGCCGGACGGGTCCCCGGAACCGGCGCCGGCGCCTTCGGCCCGGGTCGACCTCAACCAGACGTCGTTCCTGCTGAGTCCCCCGGAGTGGCTCCAGGAGGCCGCGGACAAGCTGGGGATCCCGGACCGGCGTCCGGGGGCGTCCGGGGCCTCGGGCTCCGACGGGGCGGGATCCCGTCCGGCCGCGGCCGCCGCCTCGGCGTCGGGCCCGGGGCAGGGTCCGGCCTCCGTGGGCGGTGGTCCGGCGGCCCCGGCGCCAGGCGAACCGCAGGACGCGGTGCCGCACGGGGGGCCCTTCGGGGCCGGACCGCGCACCGCGCCCGGCCTTCCCGGTGTCGCGGGTGCCGCCGGTGTCTCCGGCGGAGCCACGCCGTGGCCCGCCGCCGCGGCCGGTGACGAGCCGGACGCGGGTCCCCAGGACGCGGTGGGAGCGCCCCGGGTGCCCGCTTCGGCGACACCGTGGGCGGGGACGGACACCAACGCCGACGCGGGCGAGGACCGTTCCGTACCGCTGCCGGCGACGGTGTTCGCGCCGCCGCTGACCGATGCCGACGACACCGGCACTCCGCTGCCCGGGGCGATCGCGGACGCCAAGACGGCTCTGATCTCCGGCGGCAGCCAGCTTCCGCGCACGGCGGTCGCGCCCGCGCTCGGCGACCCCTCGCCGGCCCCGCCGTCGTACGGCTACCCGCAGGGCCCGCCGGTGCCGGGCACACCCCCTCCGGGTGCGCCGCCCGTCCACGGGTTCCCGCAGGGGCCTGGTGGCACCCCGGGTACCCAGCCGCCTCCGCCTCCGCCGCCGCGTGCCTCCGTTCCCGGCGGTCCGCAGGGCACGCCTTCCGTGGGCGCGCCCGGGTACGGCTACCCGCAGCCGCCGGGCGGCGCGCCGAACTCCCCGCAGCCGCCCGCCGGTCCGGGTGCCCCCGTGGCGCCTCCCCGGCCGCTGCCCCCGAACGCCGGTGACATCGCCGACGCCGCGACCAGCAAGGCCCAGCCGCCGCGGGGCGCGCGGGGCGGCGGCCCGAGCGCGCCACCTCCGCCGAGCGCCCCCGGCGCGCCGGGCGTACGGCCGGGCGGCGCGCCCGCGCCGTCCGGGCCCGGTGCTCCGGGCACCCCGGCGGGCGGCTACGTGCCGACCCAGCTCGTCGCCCAGCTCGGCCCGGGTGGGCCTGGGGGCCCGGCGGCGCCCGGTGTCCCCGGCGCACCTGCCACACCCGGCGCGCCCCAGGCACCTGGGGTTCCTGGTGCTCCGCAGCCTCCGGACGGTACGCCTCCCGGCGGTGTCCACCACGCCGCGACGATGCTGGCGGGTCCGCCCCCCGGCGGCCCCGGCACGTCCCAGCCGCCCGGTACCCCCGGTGCTCCGGGTGCTCCCGGAGGTCCGCCCCCCGGCGTTCACCACGCCGCGACGGTGCTGGCGGGCCCGCAGCCCGGCGGCCCCGGCGCACCGCCGCCCCCGCAGACTCCCGGCGTGCCGCAGGGCGCACCGCAGCCGATGCCAGGCCTGCCGATGCCCGGTCAGCCGATGGGTGGCCCGGTCCCGGGTCAGCCGATGCCTCCGGGCCAGCCCATGCCTCCCGGCCTCCAGCCCCCGGCGTACGGGTATCCCCCGACCGGTCAGCCGACCGTCGGCCCCGGCTACCAGGCCGTGTTGCGCTACCGCGCGCAGGACGGCTCGGAGCAGCAGCTGATCCGGCGTTCGGCGCCGGGCACCCCGCACCCGGAGTGGCAGATGCTGCACGAGCTGCGGGCGATGAACGTGCCGCCGCAGCAAGTACTGGAACTGCACACCGAGTTGGAGTCCTGCGAGCTGCCGGGCGCGTACTGCGCGCGGATGATCCGGGAGACCTGGCCGCAGGCGCGGATCACGAGCATCGCGCCGTACGGCACGGACCACGCGAGCCGTCAGCAGGGCATGCACGAACTGCTCGCGCACCAGGGCGAGTTGCATCAGGTGGCGGACGGCCCAGCGCGCCCCGCTCCGGTACGGGCGCCGATCCCGCCGGTGCAGCCCGCGCCGCCGGTACCGCCGGAGGCGATCGGGCACGAGCTGGCGGCCGCGTTCGGACCGGGCGTGTTCCGGTTCGACCAGGTCGCGGTCTCCCGGCAGGGCGTGCCGAACATCGTGGCGCACACCCTGGTGGTGGCCGGACTCCCGGTCGACATGGGCCCGTTCTTCTGGGCGCAGGCGCAGCCCGGCCGTCCGGTGCCGACACTCGCCGAGCTGGCGCAGGAGCGCGGGGTGCATCCGGCGCCGGACGCGGGTTCGTACCTGGTCATGGGCAGCGACTTCGGCAAGGCGATCTGTGTCCAGTACGGCACGGCGAACATCGTGGCCGTGCCGGTGGAGGCGGGTCCGGGCGGCGCCCCGGTGCCGCCCCAGTTCGTGAACACGGGGCTGCCCGAGTTCGCGCGCTGTCTGGCGCTGCTCGGCCGGATGTGGCGGCTGCGGTTCGGGCTCAACCAGGAGCAGGCGGGCCGCTGGACCGTCGACTTCCAGGCCCAGCTCGCCTCGCTCGACCCGGCGGCGCTCGGTTCGCCGGAGAGCTGGTGGTCGGTTCTGCTGGAACAGATGTGGGACGGCCTGCTGTGACCCCCCGCTGAACGTCACGGCGTCCGCGCGGAACGCCACTCATGGGTTGAACCCGGTGCACATGACCGGGTTCAACCCATTTTTTACTTCCCTCGACCGGAACGGGCGGGCGGAGTGTCGCGTTATGAACACTTACGACTCATCCATCAGGATATGCGCCACATGATGTCGACGAATCATGTCGCAGGGCGCACATCGGAGAGGGGTTCAGGGATGAGCAGCGCATCGGTGTCGCCGCACGGCTTCCCGGCTGTACGGGGGCGCGGTTACCGTCCCGAGCAGGTCGACGCGTACACCGCCGCCCTCTCACGGGACCGCGACGCCGCCTGGGAGCGGGCCGCCCGGCTGACCGTCCTGGCCAAGGAGATGGACGGGGAGGCGGGGCGGCTGCGCGAGGCCGTGACGCGGCTCGCCCCGCAGACGTACGACACGCTCGGCGAACGTGCCCGCCGGCTCTTCGAGCTCGGCGAGGAGGAGGCCACGGCCGTGCGCGAGAGTGCGCGGCGCGAGGCCCGGCAGGCCGTCGACGAGGCCGAGGCGGCGGGGCGGCGGGTCCGCGACGCCGCCCAGGAGTACGCCGAGGGTCTGCGTGCCGAGGCCGAGGAGTACGCCCGGCAGCGGCTGCTCGCCGCCCGCGCCGAGGCCGACGACGCCCGGATCGCCGCCCGCCGGGAGATCAAGGAGAACCGCGGGGAGGCCCTGGCCGCGCTGCGTGAGGTGCGCCGGCGTACGGAGGAACTCCTCGTCGCGTACGAGAAGGAGCACGCCGGGCGCCGGGAGGAGGCCGGGCGGACGGCCGCCGAGCGGGTGGCCGCGTTCGAGGCGCACCACGACCAGCGGGTGGCCCGCGCCGAGGCGGCCCTCGCCGAGGCCCGGAGCGCCTACGCCCAGGCCGAGGAGACGGCCCGGCACGAACAGGAGGACGCGGCGGCCCGGGCCGCCGAACTGCTCACCGAGGCGCGGGTGCGGGAGGAGCGGATCGTCCGGGAGACCGAGCGGGTGCTGCGCGAGCACGGTGAGCGGTGGGACGACGTACGGGCGCACATGGACCACGTACGGTCGAGCCTCATGACGCTGACGGGCCGGGCGCCGGTGGAGTAGTCCCGCGGCTCCACCGGCGTGGGACTCCACGCGGGTGCACCCCCGCTGGCCCACGACTGGCGGCCCTGCTCCGGACAGCGCCCCACGGCGGCGGCCCGCGGTGCACGGTCGCGCGGCCCGGGGCGGCGGCCCGTCGAGTGGCGGCGGCGGACCGCCGGAGGCGCGCCGGTTCAGCGGGCGCCGCGCGCACCCGTGCGTCCCGGTGACCGCACCGCCCCGGCCAGGATCCAGCCCTCCACCGCCTCGTACTGCCTGCGCTGCTCCTCCGACTTCCGGCGCCCCGAGACCACCGTCCCCAGCCATCCGTACGCGAAGCCGAGCGGGATCGACACCAGGCCGGTCGTGGTGAACGGGAACCAGTTGAAGTCGGCCTCGGGGAACGCGGCCGTGGGCGAGCCGGAGACCAGGTTGGTCCCGGTCATCAGGACCAGGACGGTCAGCGAACCCCCGATGAGGGTGCACAGCAGGCCCGTTCGGGTGTAGCGGCGCCAGAACAGCCCGTAGACCAGCGCGGGCGCCAGCGCCGAGGCGCCCAGGCAGAACGAGAGCGTGATCAGCGGCTGCAGGCTGCGGTGCTGGACGAGGGTCGCCAGCAGGATCGCCGGCGCGCCGACCGCGAGGGCCGACAGCCGGGCGAGGAGCATCTCGCGGCGGGGGGACAGCTCGTCGTCGTGGCGCCGTCCCCGGAAGAGCCGGGCGTGCGCGAACACGTCGTGTGCCAGGGAGTTGGCGCAGGCCAGGATCATTCCGGCGACGGAGGCGAGCACGGTCAGGAAGATCGCCGTGGTGACGGTGGTGAACAGGAGCGTCTCGGCCGTGGAGACGTCCGGCCCGAACACGGCGCGCGAGCCCAGCAGATACGCCGTGTTGCCCTGCGGATCGGCGTTCGCGATCACCCCGCGGCCGATCAGAGCCGTGGCCCCGAAGCCGACGACCGTGATGACCAGGACGAAGAGCGCCACGCACGGGACCGCCCAGGACAGCGAGCGGCGTACCTGGCGCGCGCTGCCGGCGGTGTACATGCGCATGGTGACGTGCGGGAGGCAGGCCCCGCCCAGGACGACCGTCAGCTCCGAACTGATCATGTCGAGACGGGGGCTGGGGCCGCCGGAGAACTGCAGCCCGGAGTGGAGGAACGCGGCTCCGACACCACTGTGGTCGGCGGCCGCCCGGGAGAGCGCGCCCGGGTCCCAGTCGAAGCGGTTCAGGATGAGCAGGGCGATCACGGTGCCGGAGCCGAGCAGCATCACGATCTTCAGGATCTGGATGAGGGCCGTGCCCTTCATGCCCCCGATCGCCGCGTAGCCGATCATCAGCGTGCCGAGTCCGACGATGCAGCCGGTCTTCAGCGAATCCCCGGAGAAACCGAGGATGAACGCCAGCAGGTCGCCGGTGCCGGCCAGTTGGACCAGCATCAGGGGCAGCAGGGCGACGATGGTCGCGGCGCACGCGGTGACGCGTACGGCACGGCCCGGCATCCGGCGCGCGAGCGCGTCGCCCATGGTGAACCGGCCCGCGTTGCGCAGCGGTTCGGCCAGCAGGAACATCAGCAGCATCAGGGAGAGGGCCGTGCTCAGCGCGAGGACGACCCCGTCGTACCCGGTGAGCGCGATGACCCCGCCGGTGCCGAGCACGGTCGCCGCCGAGATGTAGTCCCCGGCGATGGCGAGGCCGTTGCGCATCGGCGACAGCGACCCGTACCCGGTGTAGAACTCGTCGAGGTCGTCACGGTCGGGCCCGGTCATCACGCACAGCAGCAGCGTGACCGTGGTGACCGCGGTGAACGCCACCAGTGACATGGCCTGCGCGGAACTGCTGAACCCGATTCCGCCCCTCTCGATCGCCCCGGTCATCGGGCCGCCTCCCGCTTCGCGTCCAGTTCGCTCTGTTTCCGGATCCGGTCCGCGACCGGGTCGACGCCCCGGCGCGCCGTGTACTCGTACACGGCGATCGCCACGCAGGTCACGGGGACCTGCAACAGGCCGAGGAGCAGCCCGGTCGGCAGTCCGCCGGACACCGTGCTCGTCATCAGGCCCGGCGCGAACGCCGACAGGAGGAGGAAGAGGGTGAAGTACCCGAGCGCCGTGAGCGTCGCCACCCGCCGCTGGCGGCGATAGGCGCCGCGCAGCAGCCGGATGTCGCTGTGCTGCCCCAGCGCGTGGTGCCGCGGCCGTCGCGCTCTGGGGGGCTCGGGCGGCTGCGGCTGCCAGGGGTAGGTGGCGTACGCGGGGGAGTGCGGGGCCGGTTCGTCCTGGAACCCCGGGAACTCCGGGAACTCCGGACGGTCCTGGAACTCCGGGTACGGGGGCGGGGACTGCTGCGGACGAGGCGACGGATGAGATGACGGATGAGACGGCGGATACGGAGGTTGTCGGGGTGGTCGGTGCGGCGTCTGGTACTCGGGGGACGAGAACGCGTCTGGCATCCCGGTTCTCCTTGCGTGGCTCGGGCCCGGTGCGGACCGCAGGGAGCAGGGGGTGGGCGAGGCACGCTACTCGCAGGTAGCCCCTGGGGGCGCTGGTTTCACCGAACTGATCGGTCGGTATGCGCTTACTTCGCTGACCTGGGCTGTTACCCGTGTGATCCCTGTGGCGGAAGTGTGTAGAGGTAGGAGAGTGGTGTCTGAGGTGGGGGGTGTTCGCAACCGTCCGCCTCCCCCGCGTACCCCCCTGACAGACTCCACTCCCACCGGAGCCCGTGCCGGAACACGTGCCTTGCGACAGGGGGGGGGCGACGCCCTCAGTCCGTGGGGTTGTCGAGGACCGGGAAGCGTCTCGGCGCCACGAACAGCAGCACCAGGAAGGCGAGTACGGCGGCGCACGCGGCGCCGAGGTACACGGCGTGGACCGCGTCGGCGACCGCGTGCCGCAGACGCTCGTCCGGCACGCCCGAGTCCAGCGCCCGCGTCACCGCGTCCAGGTCCCCGGCCCCGCCGAGCCGCGCGGCCAGCACCCCGTTGGCGATCGCCCCGAACAGGGTCGCGCCGACGGTCTGGCCGGTCTGACGGCAGAAGAGGACGGACGCGGTGGTCGTCCCGCGTTCGGCCCAGCCCACGGTCGACTGGACACCGATGATCAGCGGGAGCTGGAAGAGGCCCAGGGCGCCGCCCAGCAGCAGCATCAGCAGGGTCGGCTGCCAGGGCGCCCCCGGATAGGGGAGGAACGGGAAGGCCAGCAGGATCAGGGCCGCCGCGCCGATGCCGGCCATCGCGGTGTTGCGGAAACCGATCCGCCGGTACACGTGCTGGCTGAGCGCCGCGGACACCGGCCAGCTCAGCGTCCACACGGACAGCACGAATCCGGCGGTGACCGGGGCCAGACCGAGGACCGCCTGGGCGTACGTCGGCAGGAACACCGAGGGGGCGACCATGAGCAGCCCCAGCGCGGCCAGCGCCAGGTTCACCGCGGCGATCGTGCGGCGCCGCCACACCCAGCCCGGGATGATCGGCTCGGCCGCCCGGCGCTCGATCACCACGACGGCGCCGATCAGCGCGAGTCCCGTACCGAACAGGGAGAGCGAGGGGGCCGACAGCCAGTTCCAGGCCACCCCGCCCTGCACCAGCGCGGTCAGCAGGACGCCGCCGCAGGCGAAGACGGCGAGCGCGCCCGCCCAGTCGATGCGCGCCCGCCCGGAGGGCTCCCGGGCCGGCTCGTGCAGATGACGGACGACCAGCCACAGGGCGAGCGCGCCGATCGGCAGGTTGATGAGGAAGATCCAGCGCCAGTCCGCGTACGCGGCCAGCACACCGCCGAGACCCGGGCCCGCCACCGCCGAGGTCGCCCACACCGTGGACAGCTTGGCCTGGATCTTCGGGCGCTCCTTGAGCGGGTAGAGGTCGGCGGCGAGCGTCTGCACCGTGCCCTGGAGCGCGCCGCCGCCCAGGCCCTGGACGACGCGGAAGACGATGAGCGCGGCCATGTTCCAGGCGGTGGCGCAGAGCAGGGAGCCGAGGAGGAAGACGACGGCGCCCGCGATCAGCACCGGCTTGCGGCCGAAGGTGTCCGACAGCTTGCCGTACACCGGCAGCGTGACCGTCACCGCGAGCAGATAGCCGGAGAACAGCCAGGAGAAGACGGAGAAGCCGCCGAGGTCGCCGACGATCTGCGGTACGGCGGTCGACACGATGGTGGAGTCCAGCGCGGCGAGCGCCATGGAGAGCATGAGTGCCGCGACGACCGCGCCCCTGCGGTCGGGGGGAGCCCCCGGACGTACGGCTCCCGCGGCGCGTATCTCGGTGTCCCCCTGATCCACGGGATTCCTTTCCCCTTGCACCCATCTGCCTCGGACCACCCTCTCACTTGACCCTCACGTCGCGGCAGGGTGGAAGCTGACCATGCCCAGGGGGTGGAGCCGACCCCGAGAAGGACTCCACCGGAGGGTGGACGGCCCCTAGGGGTACCTCCGTACTACGGCTCGGGGAGGGTTCGTACCGCCGGAGGAGGAGACGGGGCGGTGCGCGTCCTTAACCTGGCTTTACGCCGCTGACGAGCGGCCGGGACGCGGTCAGAACGTACGGGGGTCCTACGGACCGCACTCCCGGGGGTGGGGTTTTCCCCAGCAAAAGACTGCGCTGGGCACCAGCGCGCCAGAGCACCCCCCGCCGCCAGACTTACCGACGTAGCCAAGAGCACCGCATCCGCCCAGGAACACCGCATCCGCGGACCGACCGGCTCATCCGCCGACCGATATAGGAGACTTACCGTGACATCGGCTGTAACCATTCCCAGGCACGGGGGCACTGGAGGGCGTACGGCCGTTGCCGCGCGAGCGCGGCAGGTCGTGAAGGCGTACGGGTCCGGAGAGACCCGCGTCGTCGCCCTGGACCACATCGACGTGGACATAGCGCGGGGACGGTTCACCGCGATCATGGGCCCCTCCGGGTCCGGCAAGTCCACGCTGATGCACTGCCTCGCCGGGCTCGACACCGTGACGAGCGGACAGATCCACCTCGACGAGACCGAGATCACCGGCCTCAAGGACAAGAAGCTGACGCAGCTGCGCCGCGACCGGATCGGCTTCATCTTCCAGGCGTTCAACCTGCTGCCGACGCTGAACGCGCTGGAGAACATCACGCTCCCGATGGACATCGCGGGCCGCAAGCCGGACAAGGCCTGGCTGAGCCAGGTCGTCGAGACCGTCGGACTCTCCGACCGTCTCAAGCACCGGCCGACCCAGCTCTCCGGAGGCCAGCAGCAGCGCGTCGCGGTGGCGCGGGCACTCGCCGCCCGGCCCGAGATCATCTTCGGGGACGAGCCGACCGGAAACCTCGACTCCCGGGCCGGCGCCGAGGTGCTGGGCTTCCTGCGCCGCTCGGTGGACTCGCTCGGCCAGACCATCGTGATGGTCACCCACGACCCGGTGGCCGCCTCGTACGCGGACCGCGTCCTGTACCTCGCGGACGGCAGGATCGTCGACGAGATGCACCAGCCGACGGCCGACCAGGTGCTCGACCGCATGAAGGACTTCGACGCCCGGGGGCGTACGTCATGACCGTCCTGAAGACCTCGATGCGCAACTTCTTCGCGCACAAGGGGCGGATGGCGCTCTCCGCCGTCGCGGTCCTGCTGTCCGTCGCCTTCGTCTGCGGCACGCTGGTGTTCACCGACACCATGAACACGACGTTCGACAAGCTGTTCGCGGCGACCTCGTCCGACGTGACGGTCTCGCCGAAGGCCGCCAAGGCCGACGGCACCCCGCAGAACGGCAGGCCGGAGTCGCTGCCCGCCTCCGTGCTGACCCGGGCTGAGAAGGCCGACGGCGTCAAGTACGCCGAGGGCGCGGTCAGTTCCATGAACGTGACCGTCGTGAACAGCGCGAACAAGAACATGGGCTCCAGCAACGGCGCCCCGACCATCGCGGGCAACTGGACGCGCAACGACCTGCGTTCGATGGAGATCACCACCGGTCACGCCCCGCGCGGGCCGACCGAGACGATGGTCGACGCCGACACCGCCGACAAGCACCACCTCGAGCTCGGCGACGAACTGCGCACCATCGCCGTCACCGGTGACTTCAAGGCCCGGATCGTCGGCATCGCCACCTTCAAGGTGACCAACCCCGGTGCCGCCGTCGTCTACTTCGACACCGCCACCGCCCAGCGCGAACTGCTCGGCGCCACCGGCCGGTTCACCCAGATCAACGTCTCCGCCGCGAGCGGCGTCACCGACGCGCAGCTCAAGCGGAACGTCACCACCACGCTCGGCGCCGACACCACCGCGAAGACGTCCTACAAGGTGCAGACGCAGAAGGAGACCGCGGACGAGAACCGCTCCGGTGTCGGCTCCTTCATGAACGTCATCAAGTACGCCATGCTCGGCTTCGCCGGCATCGCCTTCCTGGTCGGCATCTTCCTGATCATCAACACCTTCTCGATGCTGGTCGCCCAGCGCACCCGTGAGATCGGCCTGATGCGGGCGATCGGCTCGTCCCGCAAGCAGGTCAACCGGTCCGTGCTCATCGAGGCGACCCTGCTCGGCGTCTTCGGCTCGATCCTCGGGGTCGGCGCCGGCGTCGGCCTCGCGGTCGGCCTGATGAAACTCATGTCGGCGGCGGGCATGGACCTGTCGACCCGCGATCTGACCGTGAAGGCGACCACACCGGTCATCGGACTCCTCCTCGGTGTCGTCGTCACCGTCCTCGCCGCCTACCTGCCCGCCCGCCGGGCCGGCAAGGTCTCCCCGATGGCCGCGCTGCGTGACGCCGGGACCCCGGCGGACGGCAGGGCCGGCCTCGTCCGCGGCCTCGTCGGCCTGGTCCTCACCGGCGCCGGAGCCTTCGCGCTCTACACGGCGGCCGGCGCGGACAAGGCGAGCGACGGTTCGCTGGTGCTGGGCGCCGGCATCGTCCTGACCCTGATCGGGTTCGTCATCATCGGCCCGCTGCTCGCCGGCGGTGTGGTCCGGGTCATCAGCGCGGTGCTGCTGCGCTTCTTCGGCCCGGTCGGACGGATGGCGGAGCGCAACGCCCTGCGCAACCCGCGCCGTACCGGCGCCACCGGCGCGGCCCTCATGATCGGCCTCGCGCTGGTCGCCTGCCTCTCGGTCGTCGGCTCCTCGATGGTCGCCTCCGCGACCGACGAACTCGACAGGACCGTCGGGACCGACTTCATCATCCAGGGCAACCAGCGGGTCGTCCCGCAGGCGGCGAAGGCCATCGAGTCCACGCCCGGTCTGGCGCACGTCACCCACTACCGGGACATCGAGGCGAAACTCGTCGCCCCCGACGGCTCCTCGGACAGCGACGGCGTCACGGCCGCCGACCCCACCTACGCGCAGGACCTGCACCGCAAGACGACCGCCGGTGACCTGACCGCCGCCTACGGCAAGGACTCCATGTCCGTGGGCTCCGACTTCGCCACCGGGCACCACGTCAAGGTCGGGGACACCCTGACCGTCGCCTTCAAGGGCGGCAGCACGGCGAAGCTCAAGGTCGCCGCGATCACCGACGACGACGTGGCCATCGACCACGGCGCGCGGTACGTCAGCACCGAGACCATGCGGAAGTACCTTCCGGCCGACCGGATCCCGCCGGACCAGATCATGTTCGCCACCGCCAAGGACGGCCAGGAGAAGACCGCCTACGCGGCCCTCAAGAAGTCGCTGGCCGGCTACCCGCAGTACGAGGTCCGTGACCAGACCGACTACAAGCAGGAACTGAAGGACCAGATCGGCCAGCTCCTGAACATGGTCTACGGCCTGCTCGCCCTCGCGATCGTCGTGGCGGTCCTCGGCGTGGTCAACACGCTGGCCCTGTCGGTGGTGGAGCGGACGCGCGAGATCGGCCTGATGCGGGCCATCGGTCTCTCCCGCCGCCAGCTGCGCCGCATGATCCGCCTGGAGTCGGTCGTCATCGCCCTCTTCGGAGCCCTGCTGGGCCTCGGTCTGGGCATGGCCTGGGGCGCGACCGCCCAGAAGCTGCTGGCCCTGGAGGGACTGAAGGTCCTGGAGATCCCCTGGGGCACCATCGTCGCGGTCTTCATCGGCTCGGCGTTCGTGGGCCTGTTCGCCGCCCTGATCCCGGCGTTCCGGGCGGGCCGGATGAACGTGCTGAACGCGATCGCGACCGACTGACGACCGACCTCATGGCCGCCGCGCACGGGGGTCGCGGGGGAACGGGCCCGGCCGGGGAGGTGATCACCTCCCCGGCGCGGGGGGGTCGCCCCGCCCGGGGGCGGCCGCGGCTGGGGGGGGGGGGCCCCCCCCCGCGGGGGGCGGCCCCGGCGGT